>DAIOWG010000039.1:0-14627 GCA_036758645.1 Dokdonella sp.
GGAGGATCGCCGCCGCGTGATCGAGCTCGCGCGCAGGCACGCGTTCGGCCTGTGCATGCTGATGCTCGATTGCCCGGTCGAGGTGGCTCGCGAACGGGTGCGGGTGGACCGCGACCAGCGCGCGCATCCGGCTGCCGACCGCACCTGCGAACTCGTCGATGCGGTCGCGGCGCGATTCGTGCCTCCCCCCGCGGATGCACTGCGCATCGACGCGAGCCTGCCGCCGGAGGAGGTCCTGCGGCTCGCGCGCGAGGCGCTCGTGGCTGCGCTCGCTTCGCCGCCGAACCCGGTCGCCACTTGACCGCAGGTTGCGCGCGGATCGCCCACGGCGTGGGCTCCGGCGACGCCGATGCCCTGCAATGCGCAGGAGCGCAGCCTGTGCGCGATCCTGGACATCCGGATGCTGCGCGCGAGCGATTTGCTGCGCGATTCCCGCCCCCGGAGGCCGCAGGATCAGCGCAGGCGCGCGCCCTTGAAATAGAGCACGCGCACGTCGAGGCCGCGCGGGCTGCGTCCGATGTAGGTGAAGCGCGGGTTCCACCATTGCGCCGCGCGCCCGCGCTCGCGGAATCGCGTGTTCTCGAGTTCCAGCAGCACGCCGATGCACGGAAACCCGTGCGCGCGCGCATGCTCCTCGAGCAGCCGGCACGAGTGCTTGAGCAACTGCATCACGAGCGGTGTCGCGCGCCAGCGTGCACCGATGAAGGTGCGCCAGTAGTACATCGGCTGCCCGAGTTGCGGCGGCGTCATCGCATGCGCGGTGCACACGCCCGCGACGCTGCCATCGGGTGCGAGAGCGTGGGCGACGAGCTGCGGCAGGCGTTGTTGCACCTGCGCGTGCTGGTCGAACGCGCCTTCGGCGAGCCAGAACGCCGAAACGGCGGCAGCGGCTTCCGGGCTCGCCGCCGGCCAGTCGTCCACGATGCGAAACGCCATGCCGGTTTCGCTCATGCGCCGCTCCCGGAGTAGCCCGCCGATGTCGGCGCGTCGGGCATCGCCTGCGCCCCGGGCTGCGGCGAGTAGCCGACTTCGCGCAGCGCGTCGTCCGGCAATGCGTACGAGGTCGCGAGGTGTTCGCCTTCGTGGATGATTTCGGGGAACAGCGTGCCCTTGAGTGCCTGCACCGCGAAGATCTCCTGCACGCCGCCGGTGAATTTCAGCAGTCCGATCGTGTTGCCGGTGCCGATGTGCACGGCCCAGACGCCGCTCTGGCGGTCGCGGTTGTCCTCGGTGATCTCGATGTCGGTGAACGCATTGGTCTCGCGCAATTGCGACAGCCCGATGAACGCGACCGGCCCGATGAAGTCGAGGCCGCGCGCAAAGCCCGGCACGTTGGCGACGTCGGTCCTGGCGCCCGTCTTCGGGTCGATCGTCACGAGCTTGCCGCGGCCGGACTCGAGCACCCACAGCCGCTCGTCGTACCAGCGCGGGGAATGCGGCATCGAGAGCCCGCGCGCGATGATGCGGTCGTTCGCCATGTCGATCAGCAGGCCGCCGTCGCGCTTGTTCTCGCGCCAGCCCTGCGGCGTGTTGGTTTCGCCGAGCGCGGTCAGGTAGCGCGGGCGTCCGTCGCGCATGCCGAGGCCGTTGAGGTGGCAGCGATCCTCGGGCGCGTAGTGGCTCACGAACTTCGGCCGCCAGCGCGGCACGAAGCTCGACTTGCTGTCGAGCGTGCACAGGCAGGAAAACAGCGTGTTGACGAACCAGAGCTCGCCATGCCGGTCCCACGCCATCTCGTGGATGTCGATCGCGCCGGTCACGTGCGCGCGGCGCGCGAGGAACACCGCGTCGTGGCGCGGCGGGTCCTGCAGGCGTTTGGCGACCGCGGGCATGTTGCGGAATTCGGCGATTTCCATGTAGGCGCCGAGCGCGATGCGCTCGCCGTCGGCCGCCATGCCCATCGGGCGGTTGAAACCGCGGAAATGCGTATTGATGCTCGCACCGTCGGGCCGCAGGATGACGAGCTTGCCGGCCTGGTAGGTGCTGACGACGAGGCAGCCGCCGAGCTGACGCAGCAGGTCGGGGAAGTTGGTGGTGTGGACGCTGCCGAGGACTTCCTGCACCTTGGCGGCGGCATCCTCCGGCGCGCGGCCAGCGGAGCTGCCGTCGTCGCGCGGGGGTTCGGGCGGGTTCGTGCTCATCGGGCTTCCATTGCGGTCGCGGCGAGTCGCCGCCCGGGCACGTGATGATAATCCGGCCCGGGCGCGCGCGCGTCAGCCGCGCGTTTCGAAGCCGTCGACAAACAGGGCGTCATCGAACTCCACCGACCCGACATCCGGGCGGCCGACTTCGCGAGGCGACCCGCGCTGGTCCTCGGGCAGGTCTTCGAGGTTGTTTCCGCGTCCGATCGCGGGGCTGTCGGCGAGCGGCGCGTGGGTCTGCGTGCGGCCGCCGTTGTCGGCGAGCGGACCGAGCCGTGCATCGTCCACGATGATCGTATCCACCGGCAGCGACGCGGCGGAGCTGGTCGCGAGGTTCGAGGAACCGATGACCGCGGCGCCGCCGTGCCTGAAGTCGTAAGGCAGGTACTTGCCGTTGTCGATGAAGTTGCCGGCAAGGATGTTGCCGTCGAGCCGTGCATCGAACGCGGCGGGGATCTCGAGGCCCGCCCCCGCGATGCCGGAGTCGGCGACATCGTGCACGTTGGCGGTGATCGTGCTGTTTCGGATCAGGATGTTGCCGGAAGCCACGTGCATCCCGGACGCACCCATGGTCGAACGGTTGCCCGATACCGTGCTCTGCACGATCCGCGTCTGGAACGACGTCCCGTACAGCGCGAGCCCCGCGGCATGCGCGGCCCCGTTGCCCGATATCGTCGAGTCGACGATCGTGTTGTTGCCGAGCACCGACCAGGCCCCTCCGCCGTACGAGGAGAGCCCGGGCGTCGACGCGGCGGCCTGGTTGCCGCTGATGGTGCTGTCGAAGGCCGCGAGGCCGGCGCCGGCGTACACGCCGCCGCCGAACGCGAGGCCGCTGCCGCCGGCCAGCGCGGTGCTGTTGCGGACGTCGCTGTCGACCAGCGTCACCGATCCGAATGCGAACACGCCGCCGCCCATCGCGAACGCTGCGCCCTGCGCATAGGTGGCGCAACCACTCACGACCACGTCGGTCAGGACCACGTTGCCGGTCGAGTACACGCACCCGCCCCTGACGCCATGGTCGCTCGTGTACTTGCCGTTCGCGATCGTCATGCCCTCGAGCGAGAAGGTGCCTTCGCCGAGGTGTGCGAGCATGCCGTTGGACTGCGCGCCATCGACAACGAGGCGCCCGGAGCCCGGGCCGAGCACGCGCAGGTTGTCCGCACTGATGAAGATGTCGCCCTCGAGCGAGATCGTGCAGGGCACGAGGTTCGTCAGGTCGACGACGTCATTGTCGACGGCACCATCGAGCGCCTCGCGCAGGCTGCCGGGCCCTGCATCGTTGCAATTCTCCACGACCACGGCACCGGACGGACGCGCATCCGTCCGGGCCGATGCCACGCCGGCGCGTGCGCGGCGACCGTGCATGCCCGTGGCGGTCCCATCGCGGGGAATGACGTTTTCGGTCATGCGGGCGCCGGCGGTCGACAGCGGCGCGGACGCGCTCGCTCCGGGCATGGCCAGCGCGAGCGCGAGGCCGAGCGCGCCGTGCAGCGGATGCGCCTGGGTGCGCGCAACGAGGCACGGAAAGGGTTGTTCATCGGTGGATCTCCATGTGGGTTCAAGGCGGCGCCCGCGTGCCGGATGTCGGCAATGCCTGCCGACGGCGCCGCACCGGAAGCGATGGAGGTCCGATGCGACGCCGTCGGGTGACGCGCGGCGACCGCGAATCCCGCTTCACTCCGGGCCCACGGGGAGGGGGCGCGGCAGGCCTGCGCAGCATCCGGCGCGGAAGGCGAGAACGGCAGGGGCGAACGGCAGGACACGACCCTGACGTCGGTCGGGTGTGCGGGCTATCCGGCTGGGAACGCGACGGGGCTCATCTCGAGGACGTGAAGTCGCGGTCGGTCACCGCGGCCGCGTCGAGCTCCGGAAACGACGTGCGCGCCACGGTTGCATGGCGTGGACCTGGATGCCGCGCGGGCCGAACGCCGGCCACCGGGCGCGGCGCCGGCGCTCGATGGCTCCGCGGAGCCTTTCGAGGGCAAGCGCAGCGAGGCTGTCGCATGGCGCGCCTCGGCCAGGGCCGCGGCGCGCGCTGCCTCAGGTGAGGAGTCGTCGTCGCCCCACGCCGCGCATGGCGGACATGAAGCGACGCCCGACCCGTGGTCAATCGAAGCCGTCGATCAGCAGTGCGTCGGATTCGAACGCCCCGATGTCGACGCCGGTCCCGACCAGCCGCGGATACCCGGGTCCGCGCTGGTCGTAGTCGCCTCCGCCGGCGCCCGAATTGAACGCGAGGCTGCCCGTCAGCGGTGGCATCGTCGGCGTTGGCCCACCTTCGCTGGAGAGGGGGCCCAGGCGCGGATCGCTGGTCATCAGCGTGTCGCCCGGCAGCCCCGATTCGGCATAGCCGACGAGGTTGTGCGAGCCCGTGATCGTCGGTGGATTCGCGGCGCCGGCCGCGCCGATGTCCGACGGGAAATGCGTGCTGCCATCGAACAGCGAATTGCCGGAAACGATCGAGCTGTTCAGGTCGATCGTGGTGGGATATTTCGCCGAGAGTCCGCCGCCGTACTTCGAGTCCACGGTGTTCGCCTCGACGTTGCCGGTGATCGTGCTGTTGCTGACCGTGGCATTCGACCCGAAGTAGACGCCGCCGCCGAACAGTGAATTGGAGCCGTAGTTGTCGGTGATCGTGCTGTTGTTGATCACGAGGTTGCCGGTCGCGCTCGAGCCGGTGAGCGCAAGTCCGCCGATGCTGCCGGCGGTGTTGCCCTGGATCGTCGAACGCGTGATCGTGACGTCGCCGCCGAGGAATGCCGCGCCGCCGAAGCCGCCGCCGCCATCGGTCGAAGCCGTGTTGTTGCGGAAAATGCTGTACTTCGCCAACACCGGGCCGGGCGAATACAGGCCGCCGCCGGATGCGCCACCGTCCACCGAATGCGCGGTGCTGCCGCTGATCGTGCTTTCGAACAGCACCGCGCCGGCGCGCGCATACACGGCGCCACCGAGCGCGTCGCCGGTCCCGTTGGCCTGCGCGGTGCAGTACTTCGCGCCGGCATCGTCCATGAAGACGCTGCCCTGCGAATAGATGCATCCGCCCGGCGCGGACTCGGTCGTGTTCGAATACTTCGCACCCGACACGACCGTCAGTCCCGTCAGCGAGAGCTGGCCGGAACCGACGTGCACGAACACCGGTCCCGCGTTGTCGCCGCTGATCGTGAGCAGGTCGCGGCCGGGGCCTACCAGTGCGAGATTGTCGGCGCCGGTCGCGAGCGTGCCGGTCGTCAGCGTGATCGAGCTGCAGGCCAGTGACGCCAGGTCGATGGTGTCGCCGTCGGCGGCAGCCGTTACCGCGTCGCGCAGGCTGCCTGCGCCGGCGTTGTTGCAGTTGGTGACCACGTGGATCACGCCGCCGTCGGGATGCGCCGGAGGCGGCGGATGCAGCCGTTTCCACTCTTCCGCGCGCGCATTGATGCGCGGACCGGTCGCGAAACTCCGCGGTGCAGGCGGTGCCGAGGTCCACCCGGCAGCGCCCGGCGTCGCGCCGGCGATGCCGGTACCTCCCGCCAGGGCGAGGGCGAGACACGATGTAAGCAGGTTCTGCCGCATGCGGCGGCGATGGATCGATGTGTCGGTTTTCATTCCGGCCTCCCGGTCGCGGTCAGCGCGAAACTCGCCGCTGAGTTGAGTGTGATGTCCATGCTTCCCCCGTTCCTCGTTGCGACGCAGTCCGAGCGGGCATGCCCCGATGAACCCCCGCGCTGGCGGCGGCGCCATCGTACGTCCATCGGCACGAACGCATTCCTCTCGGCATTGCCGACCGCTGCCCCGGCCTCGTCCGCGATGCCCGCCGCCGCGGCATTCCTACATACGGAAGATCGCGCGGATGCCGACACGGCGTGGCGAGCGTCGACCAGACCGTCCGCCCGTACCGATTGTGGCGCGCCGGGACCTTAGGGTGTGTCGCCGTGCGTCACGAAGTCGATGCGAACCCCGTCGCGCCCGTTCCGCGAACTGCATCGCGTTCCGGCCGCGCGGCATCGCCTTGCCCGGATGCAGTATGCGCGGATCGGCGCGTCAACGCGCACACGCTCAGGCGCCTCGCTTGCGACGCACGTAAAGCTGCTTGCGCACGCGCGCGACGATCGCGCCCGAGGCGGTCGCGACCGTCGTCTCGCACCAGCGCAGGTACTTCCCGCCGCCCTCGGTCGCGACGCGGATCTCGTCGAGCATCGCCTCGTCGACATGGAACTCGGCGTAGACGTCCTCGCGTCCCGGCGCGACGAATTCGATCGTGGCCGCCTGGTCCCAGACGATGTAGCGCTCGCCGAGGCAACGCAGCGTCAGCAGCATCCAGAACGGATCGGTCATCGCGAACAGGCTGCCGCCGAAATGCGTGCCGACGTAGTTGCGGTTGTACCAGTGCCGACGCAGCACGACCCGCGCATCGCGCCAGTCGTCGCTGATGAAGAGCACGCGCACGCCGGCGAAGCGCAATGGCGGATACCAGTCGAGCAGGCGCCGAACGGTGCGCGCCGAGGGCGAACCCACCGCGCGCCTCAGAACAGCAGCGAAGACATGCGGCGTCGGTAGGTGCCCACGAGGTCCTCGTCGTCGATCACGCTGAATGCCGCGATCAGGCGCTTCTTCGCGCCACCTTCGTTCCAGTCGCGATCGGCCGCGAGCACTTGCAGGAACTGCTCGAGCGCCTGTTCGGTCGCACCCGCGATCAGCAGGCGCACGCCGAGCAGGTCGCGCGCGGCGTGGTCGGACGCGTCGCGCTCGAGCCGCGCGCGCAGCTCAGCTTCGGGCGGCGCGTCCTTGAGCGAGCGCGCGAAATCGAGCTGGCCGCGCAGGCGGCGCGCGCGGTCGTCGGAGGCGAGATTGGCCGGCAGCGCGTCGAGCTCGGCCTCGGCCGCCGCCGCATTGCCGACCTGCATCTGCGCGATCGCAAGGTCGAGCTTGAGCTCGGCGCGGTCCGGCGTCGCGGCCATCTCCTGCTGGATGCGCGCGATCGCCTGTTCGGGCGTTTCCTGCACGAGTGGCGCCGCAGGCGCGGGTTCGGCCGCTTCTCGCGGTTGCACGTGCCGCAGCAGGAACTCGCGGATCGCGCCTTCCGGCAGCGCGCCGGTGAAGGCATCGACGAGCTGGCCCTCGCGCACGAGCACGACGGTCGGGATGCTGCGCACGCCGAACGAGGCCGCGAGCGCCTGTTCCTTGTCGCAATCGATCTTCGCGAGGCGCAGCGCGCCGTTGAACTCGTCGACGACCTTTTCGAGCAGCGGACCCAGCGTCTTGCAGGGGCCGCACCAGGTCGCCCACAGGTCGACCAGCACCGGCTGCTCGAAGGAGGCGTTGATGACCTCGGCCTCGAAGTTCGCCTCGGTGGCGTCGAACACGTGCGGGGAAGGGGCGGCAGCGGACATGGCGGATTCCTTCGATGGTCGACCGCAGATTGTGCCAGTCCCGGGAGAACGCAAGGCAAACGCGCGCCCGAGCGCCCCGGAGCGTCACGCCGGCTTCGTTGCGAGGGCGTGGCGGGAACCTCGCGCTTTGCGCGTGACAGGAGGGACAGGACCGAGGATCGAGGAGAGTGGACGTGCCGCACGCACTGGCGGGTTTCATCATGGCGCTGGCGGCAGCGAGTGCCGGCGTGGCGTCCGCGGTGGCCGGGGACGCATCGACGCCGCGCGGCGGCTTGGTCCCGGGCGCGCCGGTCCGGACCTGGTCGTTCCGGGAAGTCCGTGGCGATGCGCTCGAGGAAGTCGAGCTCGCGTCGGACACGCAAACCGGAGGCGACCTCCTCGAGATATACGAATTCGGCGGCGCCTGGTTCGACGAAGGCTACATGATCGAGCCCGGGGCCGTGATCGATCCGGATGGCATCGCCGTGGGCCTGATCGGTGGCATCAACGATGGCGCGACCTATTGGGTGGCTGCCGAAGCGCCCATCGGCGATGCGCAGGTCGACAACGATCCGATCGGCAGCACGCCGCGGCTCGTGCAATACCAGACGTTCACGAAAGACGCGGACAACGCGACCTACCGGTTCACGCTCACCAAGGCTTTCGCGGAGGCATGGGACGGCAATGGCCTGTTGGGGCGGCCCTGCCCCGACGCGCACAGGTATTACTCGGTGATGTGCGACCTGACGCGCACCGAAGTGCACCTGGACGTGAAGGCCTACACCTCGGAACCTGGCGCGCCGATGGTCACGTTCTACCGTACGGCGGGTGGCGCGATGGTGGACGGATCGGCCATTGGCTACGGCTGGGTGGCGGATGCCTGGAGCGAATCGGCGGCGCGGGTTCCGTTGTGGAACCTTGGAAACTTCGACGTCACTCGCGATGCATTCAACGGCCCGAACGGCCACGCGAGGATCGACCTGCATGCGCCACGTCCCTACGACGTGGACCTGTCCACGGTGCAGACGGGCCACCGGTTCACGGTGCGCGTTGCGGCGCGCGCGTCCACCTACAATCGTTCCGCGGTCAGCGTCGGCGGGATCGGAAGCGAAGCCGGATCGGCAGCGAGCGCGTACCTGCGCGATCCCGCGACCTTCGGCGGTACCGAAGTCACCACTGCGGGACTGACCGCGATCGACACGCCGTTGCCGATCGTGGAGCCGGACGATTCGCCGGTCACGCCGGCGCCCTGCGTGCCAGGGCCGGCTCCGGACCCCGCGGCCGGCTTACTGCAGTTCAGCCAGGCCGAGTTCACGATCGCCGAGGCCGATGCGACGCCCGTGGTGGCCATCACGCGCACCGGGGGCAGCACCGGAGCCGTGACCGCGACGGTCACGAGTTCCGACGGCACCGCGATCGCTGGCACCGACTACACCGCCGTGCATACCAGCGTGTTCTTCGCCGACGGCGACGCCGCGCCGCGCCTGCTCGTGGTGCCGATCACCCAGGACGCGCTCGGTGGTGAAGCGCCGGCCACCGTGAACCTCGCGTTGTCCGCGCCAGGCGGCTGTGCCGGCCTCGGTCCCCGCGCCGCCGCCGTCCTCACGATCCGCGACGACGATCCCGCGCCACCGTCGCCGAGCATGCTCGATGCGAGTTTCGATGGGGACGGCAAGGCGACGATCGAGGCATTCGGCGGCGACCGTTCCGCGATGGCATTGCAGCCCGACGGCAAGATCGTGATGGTCGGCGGCAGCTTCGCTGATTTCACCCTCGCGCGTTTCAATTTCGATGGCAGCCCCGACGAGGGATTCGGCGATCACGGCAAGGTCGTCACCGACATGGTCCCGGGCGTGCAGGAGGAGGCGCTCGCCGTGGCGATCCAGCCCGACAACAAGATCGTCGTGGCCGGCTACACGAGGCCGGACTTCGAACTCGTGTTCGCCCTCGCGCGCTACAACAGCGACGGCAGCCTCGACGACGGCTTCGGCGTGGGTGGCAGGGTCGTCGGCGGCGTCGAAGGCATTGCCTATGCGGTCGCGATCCAGCCCGACGGGCGCATCGTCGCCGGCGGCCGGGTCGAAACGGGAAGCAGCTTCGATGGCGACGTCCAGCTCGCGCGATTCGCGCAGGACGGTTCGCCGGATGGAAGCTTCGGTGTCGGCGGCAGCATCGCGGTGCCGACCGACATCGTCGGCGACAAGGATGCCGCGGCGAACATCGTGCTGCTGCCGGGCGGTGGAATCGTGGTGAGCGGAGGCAGCATCGTCGGCGGAGCCACGGATCCGACCGGCCTTGCGCGTTACCTGGCCGACGGCAGCCTCGATGCCGCATTCGGTAGCGGCGGCAAGGTCATCCTCGACCAGCGCGTGGGCGAGGGAATGGCGCTGCAGGGCGATGGCAAGCTCGTGCTCGTCGGCAGCGTGGAAACCGCGACGCCTCCGGCCACGACGACCCGATTCGCGGTCATGCGGCTCGAGGCCGATGGCGATGTCGACGCGACATTCGGCGAGCAGGGGCTCGTGACCACCGCGCTGAGCGAGCGCAGCGACATCGCGCTCGCGGTCGCGCTGCAGGGTGACGGCGGCATCGTCGTCGCGGGCGCGAGCTCGAGGCAGGTCAATCCGGACTTCGCGGCCACGCGCTATTTCGCGGACGGCACCCTCGACGAGGCCTTTGGTACCGACGGCGTGCTCGAGGTCGATTTCTTCGGATTCGAGGACGCGGCCGAAAGCGTCGCGATCCAGTACGACGGCCGCATCGTGCTCGGCGGCCTCGCACGCGATGACGTCGACGGCTTCGCCGCTGCGCGGCTCTGGCCGGGCCGCGACCGCCTGTTCGACGACGGATTCGAACGATGAATGTCCGCGCATGGTCGCGGCGGACGCAGGTCTCCCGACATCATCAGGAAGTGGACATGAAGAACAGCCGTCACGGTTTCATCCTCGCGGGCCTGCTCGCCTCTGCCCCGGTCTTCGCCGCCGACGTCGTCACGGTGGACGCCGGATCGGTCGGGCGATATTCGTCGATCGAGATCGGGCCCGACGGGTTGCCCGCGATCGCGTACCACAACGGCGGAAGCGGGACCCTCGATTTCGCGCGCTGCGAGGACGCCGGTTGCGCGAGTGCAGTGCGTGACACGATCGACGATGCCGGAGGCTTCGCAAGGGGTGAATACCCGTCGCTGGGTTTCTCGGCAAATGGCCATCCGCTGGTGGCGTACTACGACACCGACGACGACGACCTCGTGATCGCACGCTGCGCGAACGCCGATTGCTCCGGCGAGGAGATCCTGCGCACGCTGGACGCGTCGATCGAAGACACCGGCCGCGAAGCGTCGATGGTGCTGGATGCATCCGGACGCCCGCTCGTCGCGTACGTCAACAGCACCGATCACGCCCTGCTGCTGGCGCGTTGCGACACGCCATCGTGCGCGAGCGCGACGGTGACCGAAGTCGACGCGGGTTCGGGGAACTCGCGTGGCACGGGTGCGCATCTGGTCCTCGGAGAAGACGGATTGCCGGTCATCGCCTACCTCGATACGACGGCGGACTCGGTGCGACTGGCGAGATGCCTGGACGAAGCCTGCGCCAGCGCCTTGCTGACGCTGGTCGAGCCGCAGGTGCCGACGACCGTCGGAGGAGATCCGGCGATCGCGATCGCCGCCGACGGCAATCCGATCATCAGCTTCTTCGACGAGGACGACCTCGCGCTCAAGGTGGCGCACTGCAACGACCCTGCCTGCGCCGGCCCCAAGACCATCAGCCTGATCGACGACCGGCCCAACGGCGACGCCGGTCGCTACTGCGCGATCGCGATCCGGCCGGACGGCACGCCGGTCATCAGCTACCAGCGGCGTGCGCTCGGCGGCGCCGGCGGATCGGCGTTGCGCGTCGCGGAATGTTCGACGTTTGACTGCGCCGGCGACGTTCGCGTGCTCGTCATCGACGAGCGCGCCGGTGAAATCACCGGCGTCGATAGCGACATCGCGATCGGCAGCGACGGCGGCGCCGTGATCAGCTACCACGACGTCGACGAGCAAAGCCTCAAGGTGGCCAAATGCAGCCTCCAGGGCTGCGACGGCCCGGGCGACCGCGTGTTCGCGGACGGATTCGACTAGCAAGGTCGCGAAGAGGGCGGCGCCGACGCTTGCCGGACTTGACTCGGCCGCGGATCAATGTAATGTGTACATTACATTTAGTCTGGTTGAGGCGACATCATGCGCGCAAGTCGCGGAGTATTCGCAGGGTTGGTCGGGGTGGCGGCGGTTGCGCTCTGGATGCTGCTGGCGGGACCCGCGAAAGTGCTGGGGATCGACACCGGCAGCGCCGGCGTCGCGTTGATGCTGATCGTCGCGTGGGGGTCGTTGTACGCGATCGGCCGCATGCCCGACGGAGGCATCGGCCACGCGGTATCGCCGGGCGAATGGCGCGCGTGGCTCGCATTCGGTTTCACCGCCGCGATCGCCGCGTATGCGATCGTGCATGCAGCCGTGTTCCAGGGGCCGCCGCTGTTCCGCAACCCCGATGCGGGCCGGATCGGCCGCAACATCGCGATGCTCGCGATCGCATGGATGGTGTTGTCGCACCTGCTCGGCGCGCGTTGGCGCGCGAAGGTGCAGACGGACGAGCGCGACCGCGCGATCGAAGCGCGCGCGGCCTCATGCGCGAGCACCACCCTTGGTGTTTACGTGATCGGGCTCGCCGTGATGCTCGGATTCTCCCCGTCGGAAAAGCTCGCGTGGGCGCCGCCTCCGATGATCGCGCACCTGCTCGTCGTCGGGCTCATCCTGTCCTGCGTGGTCGAATACGGCGTGACCGCGGTCAGCTACTGGCGCGATCGGCGCTGATCGATGGCGGGCACCCCGATCCGCAACGAGATCCGGCGCCTGCGCTTCGAGCACGGCGAGATGACGCAGCAGGCGCTCGCCGATGCCTGCGGGATCACGCGCCAGACCGTGATCGCGCTCGAGGCCGGCAAGTACGCGCCATCGCTCGAACTCGCGTTCCGCATCGCGCACGCGTTCGGCGTGGGAGTCGAAGACGTGTTCCACCGCGAAGCGTAGGGAGATCGCCACTCCAGGCCTGTCGCGATTCGCCGTCGCGGGGTGCCGGCGTCCCGGATCGAAGCCGAGCGTGCATGCGCAGGCCCCGTGCGGCGCCTCGAGCGGGTGGCGCCCGTCGCCGCTGCGTCAACCGTATCGCAGCTTGAGCACGAGGATCGTCGCCGCGAGCACGAACGTCACGGCATTGGACACGATCATCGGCCACGACCCGAGCACGACGCCGTAACCGAACCAGAACGCAATGCCGAGCGTGAACACCGCGTACATCACGAGCGAGATCCCGCGCGTCTCGCGGCTGCGGATCGCCTTGAGTGCCTGCGGCACGAACGCGATCGTGGTCAGCGTCGCGGCGATCGCGCCGAGCCAGTGGTCGCTCATTCGCCGACCGGGCGGCCGTCCTCGCGGTACACGACGCCTCCCTTCATCACGAAGCGCACCCGGCGCAACGCACCGATGTCCTGCAGCGGATCGCCATCGATCGCGACGATGTCGGCGAGCTTTCCGGCCTCGAGGCTGCCGATGTCCTTCGACTTGCGCAGCAGTTCCGCGGCATGCAGGGTCGCCGCCTGCAACGCGTACGCGGCAGGGATGCCGGCTTCGACCATGTAGCCGAACTCCTTCGCGTTGTCGCCGTGCGGATACACGCCCGCGTCGGTGCCGAACGCAAGGCGCACGCCGGCCTTGTAGGCGCGTCCCGCGGTCTGCTGGATCAATGGGCCGACCTGCTTCGCCTTCTCCGCGATCCGCGCCGGGTAGTACCCCGGCGTGTTCGCCTTTTCCTCGACGAAGCGGCCCGCGATGATCGTCGGCACGTACCAGGTGCCGTGCTGCTTCATCAGACGCATGCCTTCCTCGTCCATGAACGTGCCGTGCTCGATCGAGTCGACGCCCGCACGCACCGCGCGCCGGATCGCCTCGGCGCCATGCGCGTGGGCGGCGACGCTGAAGCCGTAGTCGTGCGCGGCCGCGACCACCGCCGCGATCTCGGCATCGGTCATCTGCGCATTGTCGACGCTCGCGCTTTCGTCGAGCACGCCGCCGGACGGCATGATCTTGAGCAGGTCGACATGGTCCTTGTAGTGCTGGCGCACGGCCTTCCAGGCATCGTCCACGCCGTTGATGATGCCGTCGCCTGGGCCGGGATCGCCTGCGAGGTCCTTGCGGTACCCATCGGTGCCGTCGGCATGGCCACCGGTCGAACCGATTGCGGCGCCCGCGGTGTAGATGCGCGGGCCAGCGACCACGCCCGCGTTGATCGCATCGCGCAATGCGACCGATTCGCCGACGTTGTCGCCGAGATTGCGCACCGCAGTGAACCCGGCCTGCAACGTGCGGCGTGCGTACACCGTCGAGCGGATCGCGTAATCGGCGATGTTCCAGCGGAACTGGTCGGTGAATCCGGTCGGACTGGTTTCGCCGGTCAGGTGCACGTGGGTGTCGATGAGGCCGGGCAGGCAGGTCGCGTCGCCGAGGTCGACCACGCGCGCGCCTGCGACCTGCGCGCCCGCGCCTTCGATCGCGCGGATACGATCGCCTTCGACAACGAGTGTCGAGGCCCCGAGCAACTTGCCGGTCACGCTGTCGAACACCCGGCCGCAATGCAGCACGGTCGTATCCGTCGCGGCCGACGCGGTGGTGGCCGCGACGGCGGCGAGTGCGAGTGCAGCGGCGACAGGCGCGAGCGGCATCGGGCGTCTCCATGGGACAAACCGCGATCTTACGGGATGCCGCCACCGGCGCACCCGCAGCCGGCGGCTGGCGAGCGATGTTGCACTGCGTTAGGCTCGCTGTCCCATCCGATCCACGGAAGCGCGCCCGCGCGACGCCACCCATGCAGGAAAACCACGAACCGCAGGCGCTCGAAGCCGCCGCGCAGGACTACTGGAACCGGACTCGGGCTTTCCAGGTCGACGAGGCCTCGCCGAAGCCGAAGTTCTTCTGCCTGTCGATGCTGCCGTACCCGTCCGGTGCGTTGCACATGGGGCATGTGCGCAACTACACGATCGGCGACGTGATCAGCCGCTTCCAGCGCATGCAGGGCAGGAACGTGCTGCAGCCGATGGGCTGGGACGC
>DAIOWG010000040.1:0-14594 GCA_036758645.1 Dokdonella sp.
CGCGATCCACACCACCCGCAAGCGCCTGATCGGCGTCCAGCGCGAGCTGAAGGCCGCGGACAGGCCGTTCCGCGCGTTCGAGGTGCTGAACCTCGGCCGCTACGAGCGCCAGGCCTACCTCAACGTCGGCGGGCGGCTGTCGAGCGAGCAGCGGGCGGCGGCGCTCGACGCGCGCGCGGCCGAGTTTCGCGAACTGATCCTGCGCGCGTACAAGGCCGAGGCGCTCGGCGGCGACGGCTTCTTCCACGGCAAGGCCGGGCCGCGTCTCGTCGTGATCGGTCCGATCAACCTGCCGGTCGGGCGCTTGTTCGTCGAGGAAGTCATCACCGAATGCCGCAAGCTCGGCGCCACGCGCGTCGACGTGCTCGCGTTCGAGTTCGAGATGGGCCTGTTCCCGGCCGTGCTCGAGGAAGCGAAGCAGAAGGGCATCGAGCTGACGCCGAAGTACATCCCGGCCGAGGTGTTCGACAAGCGCGCGGTCGAGCGCGGCCAGGTCGTGTTCCACGACATCAGCTTCGTCGAGGCGACGCCGCGCTACGCCAAGGGCAAGTCCGCGAAGGACAAGCTCACGCTGCGCATCGAGCTCACCGATTTCTCGGTCTACTACACCCAGGGTGCGCTGGAGGCCGCGATCGCGGCGCTCAAGGAAGGCAAGAGCGACGTCGTCTGCGAGGCCGGCCAGCTGGTCAAGATCAGCAAGGGCAAGGACGGCACGGTCAGGCGCGAGACGCTGACGAAGCACTGGACCGACTGGGTCGACTACTGGGCAGTCGACTTCGACTACCAGTCGCGCAAGGAAATCATCAAGGTCCCGACCAGCGTGGGCCACGGCGACATGGCCGTGCTGCCGGGGTTCGAGCACGGCCAGCAGGCGATGCCGCTCGAGTTCGAGGAACGCTGGACCGGCGGCTACATCTTCGAGAACGAGTGGCAATCCTTCCGTACGCGCCGCAACCGCGAACTCGAACTCCTCAGCGCCGAGCACGCCTATGACCGACCCGGTCGCTATACCGTGGCGGTCAAGGTCATCGACATTTTCGGCAACGACACGATGACGCTGGTCCCCGTCAATGTCGGCTGACCAGTCCCACCCGCAGCGGCAAAGGCGCTCGCCCAGTCACGGCTGCACGTAGGCTGGACGCGCGCAGCGCGGCCGGCACCCGCGAGCACGCGCAGGGACGCCATGCGTCGCTGGATGGCGATCAGCGCCGGTCGGCCTATGGCCGTCCAGCCTACACCGCGGCGATGGACGGGCATGAGCCGCGCGCAGCCTTACCAGAGGACGGCAAATCGGCGAGACTGCGCGGATGCCCGCGTTCGCTTACCAAGCCCTCGATGCCAGCGGCAAGACCCAGCGCGGCGTGCTGCAGGGCGACACCGCGCGTGCGGTTCGCAGCATCCTGCGCGAGCGCGGGCTCGACCCGCTGCAGGTCGACGAGGTCAGCGAGTCGCGCGCGCATGCGGCGCGGCCGTTCGCGCGGCGCGGCCTCGGTGGCGCGCAGCTCGCGCTGCTGACGCGCCAGCTCGCGACCCTCGTCGGCGCGGGATTGCCGATCGACGAGGCGCTCGGCGCGCTCGCCGAGCAGTCCGAAGGCGAGCGCCAGCGCGGACTCGTGATGAGCCTGCGCGCGCGCGTGATGGAGGGCGCGAGCCTTGCGCAGGCGATGGCCGAATTCCCCGACAGCTTCCCGGACATCTTCCGTTCCACCGTCGCCGCGGGCGAGCAGTCGGGGCGGCTCGACGGCGTGCTCGAGAAGCTCGCCGACTATGCCGAAGCACGCGATGCGCTGAAGCAGAAGATCCTCGCCGCGCTCGCGTATCCGCTGCTGCTGTCGCTGGTCGCGGTCGCGGTCGTCACCGGCCTCCTGGCCTGGGTCGTGCCGCAGATCGTCGGCGTGTTCCAGAACCTGCAGCAGGAGCTGCCGTTCGCGACGCGCGCGCTGATCGCGTTGTCGGACTTCGTGCGTGGTTGGGGTTGGTTGCTGCTGCTCGTGACCGTGATCGCCGCGATCGGCGCGCGCATCGCGCTGCGTTCCGAGCCACTGCGCCATCGGTGGCATGCATGGCTGTTGCGGCTGCCGCTGGTCGGGCGGCTGGTGCGCGCGGCCAACACCGCGCGCGCGACGCGCACGCTCGCGTTGCTCGCCGAAAGCGCCGTGCCGCTGCTCGACGCGCTCGGCATCGCGGCCGACGTGGTGCCGAACCTTCCGATGCGCGACGCGCTGCGGCGTGCCGCCTTCAAGGTGCGCGAGGGCAGCCCGTTCTCGCGCGCGCTCGGCGAAAGCGGACACTTCCCGCCGGTCGCGCTGCGCCTGGTCGCGAGCGGCGAGCGCTCGGGCCAGTTGCCGCGCATGCTCGGCGAAGCGGCCGCGCAGCAGCAGCGCGAACTCGACCGCTGGCTGACCGCATTGACCTCGATCCTCGGCCCCGCCGTGATCCTCGTGGTCGGCGCGATCGTGCTGTTCATCGTGCTCGCGATCCTGCTGCCGATCTTCGACTTGAACCAGATGGTGAAGTAGCGGGGAATGGGGAATGGGGAATAGGGAATGGTTCAAGCCCGAAGCTACAATCCCGCTCCAACGATTCCCCATTCCCCATTCCCCATTCCCGGCTTCCGAATGATCCGCTTCGAAAACGTGACCAAGCGCTACCAGGCGGGGCCCGATGCGCTGGCGGAAGTCAGCTTCGAGATCGAGGCGGGCGAGGTGGTGTTCGTCACGGGGCATTCGGGTGCGGGCAAGAGCACGCTGCTCAAGCTGGTGAGCCTGGCCGAACGGCCGACGCGCGGGCGCATCACGGTCAACCATCGCGAGCTCGCACGCGTGCGCAAGCGCGGCGTGCCGCAGCACCGGCGCGGCATCGGCATGGTGTTCCAGGACCATCGCCTGCTGATGGACCGCAGCGTGTTCGACAACGTCGCGCTGCCGCTGCTGATCTGCTCCACGCCGCGCGAGGAGATCGGCAAGCGCGTGCGCGCCGCGCTCGACAAGGTCGGCCTGCTCGCGCGCGAGAAGTCATTGCCCGCGACGCTCTCGACCGGTGAGCAGCAGCGCGTCGGGATCGCGCGCGCGATCGTCGGCAAGCCGCCGCTGATCATCGCCGACGAGCCGACCGGCAACCTCGATCCGCAACTCTCGCTCGGCATCATGGACCTGTTCGTCGAGTTCGGCGCGGTGGGCACCACGGTGCTGATCGCGACGCACGACCTGCTGCTGCTCAAGCGCATGCAGAAGCGCGTGCTGGTGCTCGACCATGGCCGGGTCGTGGATGATTTCCGCCCGGCCGCGAAGGCGCCCGCATGAGTCCGCAGGCCGAGCGCAATGCGCGCAAGCCCGCGCCGCCGCCGAAGAAGGAGCTGCCCGCGCGCACGCCGCGCTCGCGCGTGCCGCTGGCGGCGCGCATCGGCGGCTGGCGCGACCAGCACTTCTTCAGCTTCTTCTCGAGCCTCGGTCGGCTCGCCGCGCGACCGTGGGCGAGTGCATTGACCGTGCTCGTGCTCGGCTTCGCGCTCGCACTGCCGTTGCTGTTCCTGCTCGCGTTCCAGAACGCACGCGACCTGTCCGGCGGCATGCGCGCGGCGCGCGAAATCACCGTATTCCTCGAGCCCGGCCTCGATGCGCGTGCGGGCGAGGCGCTCGCGCAGCGCCTGCGCGAGCGGCCCGATGTCGCCGGCGTGCTGCTGCGCACGCCCGACGAAGGCCTCGCGGAGTTCCGCCGACTCTCGGGCTACAACGACGCGCTCGACGCGCTGCGCGACAACCCGTTGCCGGCGGTGCTGGTCGTGACGCCGGCGGCCTCCGCGGACGGCACGGCTGAACCACCGCTGCTCGCCGACCTGCGCGCCGAGGCCGCGGTCGATCTCGTGCAGTACGATGTCGAGTGGCGGCGCAAGCTGTCGGCGATCCTCGCGTTCGGTGCGCGCATCGTGGCGGTGGTCGCCGCGCTGCTCGCGCTTGCAACCTTGCTCGTGATCGGCAATACGGTTCGAATGGACATCCAGTCGCGCTCGGAGGAGATAGCGGTGATGCAGCTGATCGGGGCCGGCGACGGGTTCGTGCGTCGTCCGTTCCTCTACGCGGGCTCGTGGTACGGGCTGTTCGGCAGCCTGCTCGCGCTCGCGTTGGTGCTCGCGGTCGAGCTCGCGCTCGCGGGACCGCTCGCGCAGCTGCTCGAAGGCTTCGGCAACCGCTTCGAGCCACGCGGCATCGACCTGCACGCCGCGCTCTCGCTGGTCGGCGCGAGCACGCTGCTCGGCTGGCTCGGTGCGTGGATCGCGACCACGCGCCATCTCGCCGCGGGCAGGCCGGGCGCATGAGCGAGGTGTCGCTGACGCGCCACATTTCGAGCGACGAGCCGCGCGTGCTCGTGGTCGACGGTTCACGCGTCGTGCGCCAGCTGATCGAGCGCGTGCTCAAGGCGGAACTCCCGAACGCCGTGGTGATCGGTTGCGGCAGCGGCGCGGACGCCGCGCGCGAGCTCGACGAGGGCGTGTTCGACCTCGTCACGACATCGCTGCGGCTGCCGGACATGGATGGACTCGAACTCGCGCGGCGCGCGCGCGAGTCGTCCAACCAGGCCTACATCCCGATCGTCGTGGTCTCCGGCGACGTGCAGGAGCGCCTCGTCGCGCGCACGCTGACGAGCCACGTGACCGACTACTTCGACAAGGCGCTCGGGTTCGATGCGCTCGCCACCTTCATTCGCGGCTACGTGCGCCCGATCGAGCACGTCAGCGGCACCGTGCTGTACGTCGAGGACAGCCGCGTGGTCGCGCTGGCGACCCGGCGCATGATGGAAAAGTGCGGCTTCACGGTCAGCCACGTGGTCAGCGTCGAGGCCGCGATCGAGATCCTCGACGCGGCGCGTGCGGAAGGCCGCGCGCCGGGCGCGGACCTCGTGCTGACCGACGTCAACCTCAAGGGCGAGCTCAGTGGCGGCGACCTGCTCGAGCGCATCCGCACGGGCTATCGCTACGCCAAGGGCGAACTGCCGGTGCTCGTGATGACCGGCGACGACAATCCGGCCAACCAGGCCGCGCTGCTGCGCGCGGGCGCGAACGACCTCGTGCACAAGCCGATCGAGGAACGCCTGCTGGTGACCAAGCTGCAGTTCCAGTTGCGCGTCTCGCGCCGCCTGCGCGGGCATGCCGGCGCGTGAGCGCGGAGCGGCTGCGCCTGCATCCGTCATGGACGGCGCGCGTCGGCGACCAGTTCGAGCAGCCGCGGATGCAGGCTCTGTCCGCCTTCCTGCGTGCGGAGAAGCAGGCAGGCAAGACGATCTATCCGCCCGGTGCGCGCATCTTCGCCGCGCTCGACGCGACGCCGTTCGAGCAGGTCAAGGTCGTGATCCTCGGCCAGGATCCCTACCACGGCCCGGGACAGGCGCATGGCCTGTGCTTTTCGGTTCCGCCCGGTGTCGCGGTGCCCCCCTCGCTCGAGAACATCTTCAAGGAACTCGCGCGCGACCTCGCGCTGGCGAGACCCGATCACGGCTGCCTCGAGCCATGGGCCCGGCAGGGCGTGCTGCTGCTCAATGCAGTGCTCACGGTCGAGCGGGGACTGGCCGGATCGCACCAGGGCAAGGGCTGGGAAGAATTCACCGATGCCTGCGTCGACGCGCTCAACCGCGGGCGCGAGCACCTCGTGTTCCTGCTGTGGGGCAGCTACGCGCAGGCCAAGGGTCGCCTGATCGACCGCGCGCGCCACCTCGTGCTGAAGGCACCGCATCCCTCGCCGCTGTCGGCGCACCGCGGCTTCATCGGCTGCGGGCATTTTTCCCGTGCGAACGAGTACTTGCGCGACAAGGGACTCGGGCCCGTCGACTGGCGGCTACCACCGGTGGCAGCGTTGCGGGCCGTCCTGGCCGCGGGCGAGCCCGATCCGGGTAGGGAAGACATTCACAATCAATGAGATACGATTGGCCCTGAAACAGTGTGTTGCGTCAGGCAGCGCTTGCGGAACTGAACTTTCCAGTACAATACCGGTCAGTTCAGTAACTCTTCCGGCAGCCAACGCCGGCAGGAACTACCGCCGCATTTAGCACTCCAAGGAAGCGAGTGCTAAAGTGGTCAACGCATCAGGAGGCTAGACGATGAGCAACACCTTGGTCGCGAGCAATTTCCCGGTCCCGAGCGCGATCGGCAGCCTCGATGCCTATGTCAACGCGGTCCACCAGATCCCGATGCTGACGGTCGACGAGGAGCAGGATCTCGCTCGCCGCTACCTCGGCGAGAACGACCTCGACGCCGCCCGCCAGATGGTGCTCGCGCACCTGCGCTTCGTCGTGCATGTCGCGCGTGGCTACTCGGGCTACGGACTGCAGGTCGGCGACCTGATCCAGGAAGGCAACATCGGCCTGATGAAGGCGGTCAAGCGCTTCGACCCGGACGTCGGCGTGCGCCTGGTGAGCTTCGCGGTGCACTGGATCCGCGCCGAGATGCACGAGTTCATCCTGCGCAACTGGCGCATCGTCAAGGTCGCGACGACCAAGGCGCAGCGCAAGCTGTTCTTCAACCTGCGCAAGTCGAAGAAGCGCCTCGGCTGGATGAATGCCGAAGAGGTCAACACCGTCGCGCGCGAGCTCGGCGTGCCGGCCGCGACCGTGCTCGAGATGGAAGCGCGCCTCAACGGCCGCGATGTCGCGTTCGACGCACCGACCGACACCGACGACGACGAGCGCCCCGCGCCCGCCGCGTTCCTCGTCGATCACGGCGCCGACCCGTACATGATGGTCGAGCACGAATCGGAGGAGGAATCGAGCCTCGACACGCTGCAACGCGGCCTCGTCAAGCTCGACGACCGCTCGCGCGCGATCATCCAGCGCCGTTGGCTCAGCGACGACAACAAGGCGACCCTGCAGGAACTCGCCGACGAGTACGGCGTGTCCGCCGAACGCATCCGCCAGATCGAGGCGAATGCGATGAAGAAGATGCGGGCGTTGTTCGTGGCCTGAGGGCCGGGAATAGGGAATGGGGAATAGGGAATAGTTCAAGACAACAGCGCGCATTGCCTGTCTGTTCAACCCTTGCACAACTGACGGCCCCGATTGGGGCCGTTTGTGTTTCCGCATGATGGAACGATGGACCGCCCGCTCAAGTCGACCTGCTTGACGATTCCCTATTCCCGATTCCCCATTCCCGGCTCCATCACCGATACCCCGCCGCCTGCAACTCGAACAATTCCGCGTAGCGGCGCCCCGCCGCGAGCAGCTCCTCGTGCGTGCCTGATTCCTCGATGCGGCCGCCTTCGAGCACGAGGATGCGGTCGGCCATGCGCACGGTGGAGAAGCGGTGCGAGATCAGCACGGCGGTCTTGCCGCGCGAGAGCTCCTTGAAGCGTTCGAACACCTGGAACTCCGAGCGCGCATCGAGCGCGGCGGTCGGCTCGTCGAGGATCAGCACGGCGGCATCGCGCATGTACGCGCGCGCGATCGCGATCTTCTGCCACTCGCCCCCGGACAGTTCCACGCCGTCCTGGAAGCGCCGGCCGAGCACCTGTTCCCAGGCATTGGGCAATCGCTCGATCACCGCGTCCGCGAGGCTCTGCGCGGCCGCGTGTTCGATGCGCGCGCGGTCCTCGCGCGCGTCGATGCGGCCGACCGCGATGTTGTCGGCCGCGCTGAACGCATAGCGCACGAAATCCTGGAAGATCACGCCGATGTTCGCGCGCAGGTCCTCGAGGTCGTAGTCGCGCAGGTCGTGGCCATCGAGCAGGATGCGGCCTTCGTCGGGGTCGTACAGGCGCGCGAGCAGCTTCACCAGCGTGGTCTTTCCGGCGCCGTTCTCGCCGACCAGCGCGAGCACCTCCCCGGCGCGCAGCTCGAACGAGAGCTCGCGCACCGCCCAGCGCACGGCGCCCGGATAGCGGAACCCGACCCCGTCGAAGCGGAAGCCTTCGCGCACCGGCTGTGGGAACCGCAGTGCATCGGGTTTCGACACGATCTCGGGTTGCACATCGAAGAAGGAGTAGAGGTCGTCGAGGTAGAGCGCCTGGCCCGCGAGCTGGGAAAAGCCGATCAGGAGGTTCTCGATGAGGTTGCGCAGGCGCCGGAACGAGCCCGACAGGAAGGTCAGATCACCAATGCTGAAGTCTCCACGCAGGGTGCGCCATGCGATCAGCGCGTACGCTGCGTAGTAGCCGAGCGTGCCGAGCGCCGCGAACACGCTGCCCCACAGCGCACGCCGTCGCGCGAGCAGGCGGTTGGCCGCGTAGAAGCGTTCGGCGAGTTCGCGGTAGCGTTCGATCAGGAAGCGATGCAGGCCGAAGATCTTCACTTCCTTCGCGCTTTCGACGCTCGCGCCGGTCTGGCGCAGGTAGTCGAGCGCGCGCCGCTCCGGCGTCCACGCGTAGTTCAGGGTGTAGCTCTGCGCGTTGAAATGCGCTTCGCCGAGGAACGCGGGCACGAGCGCGACCACGAGCAATGCGATCAGCCACGGTGCGAACACGATGACGCCGGCGGCGAGGCTCGCGACCGTCACGAGATCCTGCGCCTGGCCGAACAGTTGGCCCATCAGCGCGCTGCGGCCCATCGTCTGCCGGCGCGCGCGGTCGAGGCGGTCCTGCATCTCGCTGTCCTCGAAATCCTCGAGGTCGAGCGTCGCCGCGTGCTCCATCAGCCGGATGCTGGTCGCGTTGGTGTACTTCTCCGAGAGCAGCGCATCCAGCAGCGACACCACGCGACCGAGCAGGTCCGACACCACCGCGAGGCCGAGCTCGAGCGCGAGGAACAGTGCGAGATCATCGAGTCGCCCGCTCGCGAAGGCCGCGGGCAACGCGTCGACGACAACGCCGGCCTGCACCAGCGCGACGACTTCGTCGATGATGAGCTTGCCGACATAGAGCGTCAGGACCGGCAGCAGTGCGCGCAGCACGCGCAGCGCGAGGTTCGCGGCCAGCAGCGGCGGGCTCGTGCGCCAGAGCTCGCGCAGGAACGGTGGCAGGTTGCGCAACGCACCGACGCGCTCGCGCAGGTTCTTCGGCTGTGGCGGCGGGGCGGCGCCGTGCGGGCCGCGTCCCGCCGGCGCCGCACCCGGGGTGCTGCGCCCTCCCATGCTGTACTGGCGTGGCATCCTTCCTCCATGGCGCAGCGCCAGGGGCGCGAACGCCGAGCATCGCATGGCGAACCCAAACGCGCGTCGACTCGCTGGCCTGGACGCGCGTGCGGATCTCACCAAGGCGTGCGCTTCGACTCCGCGGCGTGCGGCCACCGCGCTCGGAGCGATCGGCAAGGAATGTTTCCGTTCGCCCTGAGCGCAGGCCGAAGGCCGGCGTCGAAGGGCCAGCCCGCGTCGCGACTCCACGAAGCGCATGCTGCGGCCCCGGAGCCCTCGGTCGCTGCGCCGGCGTGCATTGCCGGTTCGCCACCAAAGCGCCGGGAGGGGCCAGCGCTTTGCGCTACCCTCATGCGAATGGATGAGGACGTACTCGAATTCGGCGAGTTCCGCTTCGTGCCGAAGGCGCGCGAACTCACGCGCGCGGGACGGCCCGTCGACCTGCCGCGGCGCAGCTTCGAATGCCTCGAATACCTCCTGCGCCACCGCGATCGAGCGGTGCATCGCGACGAACTCGTCGAGGCGGTGTTCCGGCGTCCGAACGTGTCGGATGCACAGCTCGGCCAGGTCGTGCTGCGCACGCGTCGGGCGCTCGACGACGACGGTGCGTTGCAGCGCATGATCCGCACGGTGCCGGGCCACGGCTATCGCTGGGTGGCCCCGGTGAATCAGGTGGCAGTCGACGAAGCCCGGGCCGCGCTCCCGCAGACCGGACGCAACGCCGACCCCGATGCCGCGCCGCCGATGCCGCCGGTCGACGCGACGCGCGCCGTAGCGAGCCCGCGCCGCTGGCCACGCCGTGGGCTCGTGCTGGCCATCGCATCGATGCTCGGCGCGTTGCTGCTCGCATGGATCGTCGAGCGTCCGCGTGAAGTGCGCGCGCCATCGAAACCGGCGGCAGCCGACGCGCCGTCGTTGCCCACGCCGAGCGGCTCGCCCGCACCTGCCGTGGTGCTGCCGCTCGCGGTCGACGGCCTCGGCGAGGACGGCTGGATCCGGCTCGGCGCGATGGATCTCGTCGCGGATCGGCTGCGCCAGTCCGGACTCGGCGTGCCACCCAGCGAGGCCGTGCTCGGTCTGCTGCACGCGTCCGGCGCCGACGGTGAAGACGCCACTGCGCGCGCGCGCGACGTGCTCGGCGCGTCGCTCGTCGTGCGCGGTCGCGCGCTGCGCGAGGACGGTCGCTGGACGGTCGAACTCGCGGCGCTGCCGCGCGAGGGCATCGCGATCCCGGTTTCGTCGAGCTCGACCGATGCGATGCAGGCCGCCCGCGCGGCGGCCGACCTGCTGCTCGCCGCGCTCGGTCGAATCGCGCCGGATCCGGCCGAACGCGACCACGCGCTCGACGACGTGCTGCAGCGCGCGCGCGCCGCGATGCTCGCGAACGAACTCGACACCGCGCGCACGATCCTGGAATCGTCGGGCGAACTCGCCGCCGCGCCGGAGCAACTGGCCTATCGCCTCGCGCTCGTCGACTTCCGCGCCGGTCGACTCGACGCGACCGAGGCCGCGCTCGATGCGTTGCTGGACGGCCGCGCAGCGCGTGCCGATCCGCGATTTCGCGCGGACCTGCTGAGCGCACGCGGCGCGACGCGCACGCGGCGCGGTGCATTCGCCGACGGCGGGCGCGACTTCGACGCCGCGCTCGCCGCGCTCGGCGAGACCGGCGACCCGCTCGCGCGCGGCAAGGCGCGCCTCGGTCGCGCCAACAGCCTGGTCGCCGCACACCGCTACGCCGAGGCACTGGCGGCGTTCGGCATCGCGCGGATCGAACTCGAAAGCGCCGGCGACGTGCTCGGTGTCGCGCGCGTCGACGCGAACCTCGGCATGCTCGAGCTGTACCGCGGCCGCCCTGCCGCCGCGCTCGGCTACCTGCCCGCGGCGGCCGACCGCTTCCAGTCGTTCGGGGCATTGCACGAACTGCTGCTGACCTTGACCGGCGTGATCGAGGCGCAGTTGCAGATGCTGCAACGCGCGCAGGCCGGTGCGACGGTCGAGCGGGCCTCGCAGTTGCGCGAGCGCATCACCGATCCGGACCAGCAGGTCGACCTGTTGCTCAATCGCGCGCAGTGGTTCATCGGGGAAGGCCGCCACCGTGAAGCGTCCGCGGCGCTCGCGCAGGCGCGCGCGATCGCGACCTCGGGCAATCGCGTGCTCGCCGCGCGCGAGCGCGCACTCGCAGCGGCGCTCGCGTCGGAGCAGGGGCGCTGGGAAGAAGCGGCCGCGATCGCGCGGGAGGCTCTCGCCGATTGGCCGGACGCGGGCGCCGACGGCGATCGCGCGGGTAGCGTGTTGATCCGCCAGCGCGCGCTGCTCGCGCTGGGTCGCGACGCGGAGGCTGGCGCGCTCCTCGATCGAGCGCGCGCGCCCGCAGCGGAACCGTCGGTCGAGCCGGGCAGCGTTGCCGATGCGATCGCGATGGCCGAGTGGTCGGCCGAACGCGGCGACGCGTCGGCTGCGCAGGCCTGGTTCACGCATGCGGCCGCAAGCGCCGAGCGTCGCGGCGTGCCGTCCGCGATCGTCGCGGTCGCGCAGGCCTGGGCGCCCCGGTTGCTCGCCAACGGCGAGACCGAGCCGGTGGTCGCGATGGTCGGCCGTGTCGCCAGTTGGGCGAGCCACGACTTCGACGCGGCGCTGCTGCAGCTGCGGCTTTACCACGCGCTCGGCCAGCGCGAGGCCTGGACGGCTGCGCTGCAACAGGCGCGAGCACTCGCGGGCGAACGCGTGATTCCGCCCGCGCTTGCGACGGCGCCGGGTCCTGTGGCGTCCCCGCTGCAGTAATTGCGCCCGCGAGCGGCTCTGTCGCGCCTCGGCCTCGCGCGTGATCGACGCCGTCCACCGCCGCCGCAGCCCCGCGCCATTCACGATGAGAGCCGCTGCGGCATCGATTTGGAATGCGCTTGGAGCGACTTTGGACGTCGTGCGGGGCAGCTTCGCCGTTCCAGCCGCCGCATCGCGCAAGCGTCCGCGGCGCCCTGCATCCGATCCGAGGAGCGCCATGACCATGCTGCACGCCCAACCGTCCCGCCCAGAACGCCATCCGCCCCGCGTGGGATCGCGCGCGCATCGGCTGCTCGCGCTCGTCCTGCTCGCGCATGCCGCGATCGCAACGGCGACCGCGGGCGAGCTGCAGCGAAACGGCGCGGCCGCAGGGTGGGCCTTGCCGTGGCTCGCTCCCGCGGGCATCGCCGTGCCCGCGTTCACGCCGGTCGCGATGCACGCACCCGCGTGCTGCTTCGCGACCACGCTCGCAAGCGCCGACCTCGACGGTGATGGCGACACCGACCTCGTCGTCGGCAACGGCATGTCCTATGACGTCTCGGTGCTGCTGGCCGAGGGCGACGGCCGCTTCGCGCCCGCGCTGAACCTGCCGTTGTGGGCGTTCGAGCTCGGCCACGTGGCGGTCGCGATCGGCGACCTCGATGGCGACGGGCATCCGGACATCGCTGCGGCCGGCGTCGATGCGGGCCACATCCAGTTGTTCATCGGCGACGGCAGCGGCGGCTTCACGGCCGGTGCGTTGCTCGACGTCGGCCCGAGCGGCGCCTGGCCGCGCGCCCTCGCGATCGCCGACGTCGATGGCGACGGAGACGCCGACCTCGTCGCGGCGAACAACGAAAGCGCCTCGATCTCGGTACTGGTCGCCGACGGCGCGGGCGGCTTCGCGACGGCGCAGGGCTTCGCCGCCGGCGCGTTTCCGGTCGCGCTCGCGCTCGGCGACGTCGACGGCGATGGCGACCTCGACGTCGCGACCGCGAATGCGGGTGGGCGCGACGCGAGCCTGCTGCTCGGCGATGGCAACGGCGCCTTTGCCGCGCCGGTCGCACTCGCGCTGGGTTCCGACGCCGAACCGAACGACATCGCGCTCGCCGACGCCGATGGCGATGGCGATCTCGACATCCTGACCGCGAACACCGGCAGCGACGGCTCGCCGTTCCCGCCGCCGGAACTGCCGGGCTCGATCTCGCTGCTGGCCGGCGACGGCAGCGGCGCGTTCGCCGCGGGTGCCACGCTCGCGCTCGGTGGCGGCGAAGGCCGCGCCGACGGCCTCGCGGTCGGCGACGTCACCGGCGATGGCCATCCCGACATCGTGGCGAGCCGGCCCAACGCGAACGCCGTCAGCGTGATCGCAGGCCTCGCGGGCGGCGGATTCGGCGCCGCGTTGCTGCGCCCGGTCGGCGTCGGTCCGAATCCGCTCGTGCTCGCCGACATCGACGTCGACGGCATCGCAGACGTCGTCGTCGCCAATGCGGTCGGCCCGAACGTGTCGATGCTGCCCGGGGGCGGCCACGCGGGCATCGGTTTCGCCGGCCGCCATGCCGCAGGGCGTTTTCCGCACGGCGTCGCCGCTGCGGATTTCGACGGCGACGGCCATGTCGACGTCGCGACCGCGAATGCGTTCGGCGACGATGTCTCGGTGCTGCGCAACGACGGCTCCGGCGGCTTTCTCGCGGCGCAGCCGCATGCGGTCGGCGCGTCGCCCACCAACCTCGTCGCTGGCGACGTGAACGGCGACGGCGCGTTCGACCTCGTCAGCGCGAACCTCGGCGGCGGCGACGTTTCCGTGCTGCTCGGCGATGGCGCGGGCGGCTTCGCCCTCGCGCAGTCGTTCCCGGTCAGCACCGGTTTCGAGAGTCCGTATGCGCTCGCGCTCGGCGATGCGAATGGCGACGGCCGCCTCGACATCGCGACCGCGAACACCAACATCTCCAACGACAGCCTTTCGCTGCTGCTCGGCGACGGCAGCGGTGCATTCGCCGCCGCGATCGAGCTGCCGCTCGGCGCGCCGGGCTACTACAGTCCGCAGGGCATCGTGTTCGCGGACGTCACCGGCGACGGCCACGACGACATCGTCAGTGCCAACTCCGGCGCGAACAACCTCTCGCTGCTCGCGGGCGATGGCAGCGGCGGGTTCGCCGCGCCGGTCCATCTCGCGGTCGATGGCGGGCCGGTGATCGTGCATGCATCCGACATGGATGGCGACGGACAGCTCGACCTCGTGACCGCGAACCAGTGGGGGCAGAGTGCGTCGGTGCTGCTCGCGGACGGCGCAGGCGGCTTCGCGCCCGCGGTCGCGCACGCGATCTACCCGCCACAGTCGGTGCAGGAGTTCGATGCCTGGCCGTGGGGGCTCGCGCTCGGCGACGTCACCGGCGACGGCCTGCCCGACATCGTGACCGCCAACACGCAGAACGACACCGTCTCGGTGCTGCCGAACGACGGCAACGGCGGCTTCCCGGTCTACGCGTGGTTCGCAAGCGGCGCACAGCCGGGTTCGGTCGCGATCGCCGACATCGATGGCGACGGCCGCAACGACATCGTCAGCGCGAACCGCAGCAACGACGACATCGCGGTCCTGCGCAACGCGAGCGCAGGCGATGCGATCTTCGCGGACGGTTTCGACGGCGACTGATCGCGGGGATCCATGCACGCGCAGGGTGGGTCGCAGCCGCGCAGCGGCGAGCCCCACCACCGTGATCCGCGGCGTGGCGCGCGCATCGGGCGGAGTGACGCGATGGTGGGTCTCGCGCCTTTGGCGCTGCGA
>DAIOWG010000041.1:0-14477 GCA_036758645.1 Dokdonella sp.
CGCGTTCGGCTTGCCTGCGACGAGCGCGAAATCGTCCATCTAGTTGTTGAGCACGAAGCCCGTGCCAGGTACCACGAACGCCGAACCGAAACCGAGGTTCACGGTCTGCGTGCCGGAGACGAGGTTGCCGTCCTTGTCGATGATCGAAAAATGCGAGGTGTGGGTGCCCTGTGGCGGATCGAGGTAACCCGGCAGCATGTCGCTCGGCGTCGCCTTGTCCGGATGGATCGACGCGCGCAGCCCGGCCGCGTAGTCGCGACTCGTCAGCATCTGCAGCGGCATCTCGACATGGTCGGGATCGCCGAGGTATTCGGCGCGATCGCGGTAGGCGCGCCGCATCGCCTCCACCGACAGGTGCACGCGGCGCACGCGGTCGAGTTTGCCGAGATCGTAGCCCGACAGGATGTTGAGGATTTCGGCGACCGCGATCCCGCCCGACGAAGGCGGCGGCGCAGTGACGATGTGCCAGCCGCGGTAGTCGAACGCGAACGGTTCGCGCTCCTTCGCCTCGTACGCCTCGAGGTCCGCGAGTGTCCAGTTACCGCCGGCCGCGCGCACGCCGTCGACGAGGCGCTGCGCGAGTTCGCCACGGTAGAAACCGTCCCTGCCGTGCTCGGCGATGCGCTCGAGCGTGCGCGCGAGATCGGGAGACCGGAAGGTCCAGCCGAGCGTGGGCACGGCACCGTCGACGAGCAGCAGTTCGGCCGAACCCGGATAGCGCGCGATGATGTCCTTGCGACGCGTCAGCGCGCCGAGGAAGCGCGGATCGGGCTTGAAGCCTTCGCGCGCGATGCGGATCGCGGGAGCGAGCGTTTTCGACAGCGGCAAGTTGCCGTATTTGCCCGCGATCCAGGCCAACCCCGCGGGCTCGCCCGGAATCGCCGCGGCGAACGGTCCATTGATCGATCGGTCGCGATCGGGTTCGCCCTGTGCATCGAGGTAATCCTTCGGATCCACGGCCGCAGGCGCCGCTTCGCGCGCATCGACCATGACTTCCTTGCCGTCGCTCGCGCGGTGCAAAAGGAACAATCCGCCGCCGCCGATGCCCGAGCTCTGCGGTTCCACCACCGACAGCGTCGCGGCCACCGCGACCGCGGCGTCGAAGGCATTGCCGCCCGCGGCGATCACCTCGAACCCGGCCTCGGTCGCGAGCACGTGCGCGCTCGCGATCGCGGCCTTGCCGGGCTTGCCGGGCGCGGCCGCGGTCGAGGTCGACGCAAAGGCGAGGACCAACGCCGCGAATACAGCTGGACGGAACGCGCGCACCCGCATCATCGATTCTCCACGCTGGCGAGGGTTTCGAACTTCGCGAGCAGTTCCTCGCGCGATTCCGGAAACTCGGGGTCGGGCAGGATGCATTCGACCGGGCACACCACCACGCACTGCGGCTCGTCGTGGTGCCCCACGCACTCGGTGCACAGGTCAGGCGCGATCTCGTAGTACTCGCGCCCTGGCGTGATCGCCTTGTTCGGGCACACGGGCTCGCAGACGTCGCAGTTCACGCACTGGTCGGTGATCTTGAGCGACATGGGTTGGGTCGGGAATGGGGAATTGGGAATGGAGAATGGTCCAAGCCAAGGCAAGGACCTGCTAGGCCGATTCCCTATTCCCCGCTCCCCAATCCCTGCACTACTTCGCCTCGACGAAGCGCGCGTCGGCGCCCGAAGTCGCGAGCGCCTGCTTGACGGTGTCGAAGTCCGCGGGCGCGCCGATGAACAGCACCACCACGTCCTTGAACGAGCCGGCCTGCACCTCCTTGAATGCGTCGACGACGAGCTGCGCGGTGATCGCCGAGTCGGGGCCGCCGAACGCCATCATGTTGCCGGGAAGGACGCCGCGCGCAACCACGTTGCCGACGTTGTCGAGCTGGTTCTGGCGGTCGAGCTGGGCGCCTTCATCGTTGCCGCCGGGCACGAAATACATGTATGGACGATTGCTCTTGACGCCCTGCATGTTCGCCGTGACGACGCTGACGAGGTACTTCTTCCACTCGCTGCTGTACGCCTTGTTCTGCTCTTCGTACTGCGCGAACGCGGTGTCGTAGGCGGCCTTCGCCTCGGCCACCGCGGGATCCATCTGCGTGGTGGTGCCGTCGGCCGGCGCATCAGCCGGCGCAGCGGCTTCGGCCGCGGCCGCCGCTTCCTCTGCCTTGACCACGACGTCGGGCTTGAGCGGCTTGACCGGCTGCTGCGCGGTCGGCTTGGCGAGCACGACCGGCGCCGCCTCGGCTGCGGCCTGCTCCTGCGGCTGCTCGGTCTTGTTGCACGCGGCCAGCGTGAGCGCGGCGGCGCACGCGAGTGCGAGGATCGGAAGTGAATTGCGCATGGTGTTCTATCTCCTGGCTGGATTCAGATAATGCGTGCGCAGCGCCTGCTGCACGGCGGGATGGACGAAGCCCGACACGTCGCCGCCGAGGCGCGCGATCTCGCGCACGAGCGATGACGAGATGAAGCTGTACTGCTCCGCGGGCGTCAGGAACAGCGTCTCCGCGGTCGGGATCAGGTGGCGGTTCATGCTCGCGAGCTGGAACTCGTATTCGAAGTCCGACACCGCGCGCAGCCCGCGCAGGATCACGCCAGCGCCGGTCTCCTCGACGAAATCCGCGAGCAGCGAGGCGAACCCGCGCACCTCGACGTTCGGCAGTCCTGCGAGCGCCGTGCGCGCGAGGCCGATGCGCTCGTCCAGCGACAACGCCGGACCCTTGGTCGAGCTGTCCGCGATCGCGACGATCAGCCGCTCGAACAGCGGCGCCGCGCGCGTCGCGAGGTCGACGTGGCCGTTGGTGATCGGGTCGAACGTGCCCGGATACACGGCGATTCGCGCGCGCTGCTGCGTGGTCGGCATACCGGATCGATCCCGGGCGTGGGACCGCTAGCTTAACGGATCGACTCCGACACGACGATAGACCGCGTGCGCAACCGCGCCCGCGCGCGCCCGGCGATGCAGGTGCCACTGCGGCGGCAGCGCGATGCTCGCGTCGGCCGGCGATTCGACGTGGATCAACGCCGACGGCGCCAGCCAGCCCTTTTCGAGCCGGCCTGCGGCCTCCTGCCACAGATCGGCATCGAACGGAGGATCCAGGAACACGAGGTCGAACCCGCGCGGCGGTCCGGCGAGGAAATCCAGCGCATCCGCGCCGACCACGCTCGCGCCTTCAACCTTGAGCCGTGCGAGGTTGTCGCGCAGCTGCTGCTGCAGCAAACGATCGCGTTCGACGAATACGCACTCGCCCGCGCCGCGCGAGAGCGCCTCGATCCCGAGTGCGCCGGTCCCCGCATAGAGGTCGAGGCAGCGCGCGCCGTCGATCCAGGGCGCGAGCCAGTTGAACAGCGTCTCGCGCACGCGATCCGGCGTCGGCCGCAGGCCCGGCGCATCGGGTACCGCGAGGCGTGATCCGCGCAGGCGCCCTGCGATGATGCGCAGGCTGCCTGCGCCGGTGGCCGGCTTGCTGCCGCGTTTGGCTGTCATGGTCGGGCGGAGTGATAGCATCGAGGGTCCTGCAATTCTGACGCGAATCGACCGCGATGCTGAAGTTCTGGAAGAAGAAGACGCCGGCCGGAGTGCCGCCCGAGCCGCCGGTCGACACCTCCGACGACGCGCCGCTGGCGCAGCCCGATTCGCCGCGCGAGGACGCGGCGGAGACCGCGATCGAGCCGGCGCTGCCTGCACCGGGCACGGAGGATGGCGTTGCGAACGACGCGCCCGAAGCGACCACGTCCGAGTCGGTCGCGGCACGGCGTTCCTGGCGCGAGCGCCTTTCCGGCAGCGGTTTCGCGCGCGGCTTGTCGGGCTTGTTCGCGCGCAATCCCGTGCTCGACGACGCGTTCCTCGACGAGCTCGAAACCTGCCTGCTCACCGGCGATGTCGGCGTCGCGGCGACCACCGAGCTCGTCGACGACCTGCGTCGCCGTGTCGGCAAGCGCGAGTTCGCCGACGCGCATGCATTGCTCGCGGCGCTGCGCGCCGATCTCGTCGCGCGCCTCGAGCCGGTCGAGCAGCCGCTCGACGTCGGTGGACGACGCCCGTTCGTCGTGCTCGTGGTCGGCGTCAACGGCGTCGGCAAGACCACCACGATCGGGAAGCTCGCGCGGCGCTTGCGTGACGAAGGGCGCTCGGTCGTGCTTGCAGCCGGCGACACCTTCCGCGCGGCGGCGGTCGAGCAGCTGCAGGCCTGGGGCCAGCGCAACGGCGTGCCGGTGATCGCGCAAGGTTCGGGTGCGGATTCCGCCAGCGTGATCTTCGATGCGCTGCAGACCGCGCGCTCGCGCGGCACCGAGGTGCTCGTCGCCGACACCGCCGGTCGCCTGCACACGCAGTCCGGCCTCATGGACGAGCTGTCGAAGATCCGCCGCGTGCTCGGCAAGCTCGACACCGAAGCACCGCACGAAACCCTGCTCGTGATCGACGGCACCACCGGGCAGAACGCGATCAGCCAGGTGCGCCAGTTCCGCGAGGCGACCGGCGTCACCGGCCTCGTCGTGACCAAGCTCGACGGCACCGCGAAGGGCGGCGTCGTTTTCGCGCTCGCGCGGGAATTCGGGCTGCCGATCCGCTATGTCGGGCTCGGCGAGGGCGCCGGGGACCTGCGCGTGTTCGATGCGCGCGCGTTCGTCGACGGCCTGCTGCCGGCCAGCCTCGGCGGACATGGTTGAACCACCCGCGAGCGGTCGGCGTCGACGGCGCTGGCTGGTCGCGCTGCTCGCGCTCGCAGCGCTGCTCTTCGTCGCGGCGATCGTGGTGCATCGCTACTCGCGCCCGCAGCGACTGGCCGACCTCCTCGTGGAACAAGTGCGCGCGCAGCTCGGTGCCGAACTCGAGCTCGGCGGCGAGGCGGGATTCCAGCTGACCCCACGACTGCGGGCGGTGCTGCCAAGGCCGCGGCTGGTCGCCGACGGGCGGGTGATCCTGCAAGCGGATGCGATCGCGGCGAGCGTGCCATGGCGCACGCTGTGGGCCGACCACCTCGAGGTCGAGCAGGTCGAACTGCAGCGGCCCCGACTGGATCTCGATGCATTGCGCGCGTGGCTCGCCTCGCGCCCGGCCTCCGGCGCAGCCGCGCCCGACGTGCGCCTGGCGCTGCGCATCGTCGACGGCGAAGTGGTCGCACAGCGCAAATCGGTCGCGCAGGGCATCCAGGCCGATTTCTCGAATCACGCCGACCTCGTCGCATGGCTGGCCGCGCTGCGTCGCGACGGCGAAGCGACGATGTTGTTGCCGCCCGCAAGCGGCAGCGCGTCGGCCGAGTCGCTTCAGTTCGGCCAGACGCGGCTCGAGGGCGTGCGCATCGAGCTCCGCGACGATGCGACCGATCCGCGCAGATGAGCGCATCGACACCCGCCGACGGCGACTCCGGATCGTTCGCGAACGCCCTGCTCGCCTGGTACGACCGCCACGGCCGCAAGGATCTTCCGTGGCAACGCGAGCGCACGCCTTACCGCGTCTGGATCAGCGAGATCATGCTGCAGCAGACGCAGGTGCGCACCGTGATCGGCTATTTCGAGCGCTTCGTGGCCGAACTGCCGACGCTCGCGGATCTCGCGTGCGCGAGCGAGGACCGCGTGCTCGCGCTGTGGTCCGGGCTCGGCTACTACAGTCGCGCGCGCAACCTGCTGCGTGCGGCGGGGCTGTGCATGGACCGCCACGGCGGCGAGCTGCCACGCGGCATCGACGAACTCTCGGCGCTGCCCGGCATCGGCCGCTCGACCGCCGCCGCGATCCTCGCGCAGGCACATGGCGAACGCCATGCGATCCTCGACGGCAACGTGCGCCGCGTGCTCGCGCGCGTCCACGGCGTGCGCGGATGGAGCGGTCGTCCGGCGGTGCAGCGGATCCTGTGGGAGCACGCCGGACGCCATACCCCCGACCTGCGTGTCGCCGACTACACACAGGCGATCATGGATCTCGGCGCAACGCTGTGCACGCGCTCGCGTCCACGCTGCGAAGAATGCCCCGCGTCGAAGCGCTGCGTCGCGCTGCGCGACGGGCTCGTCGCCGAACTGCCCGAGCCGAAACCGCGACGCGCCGTGCCGACGCGCACCACCATGATGCTCGTCGTGGTCGACGCGCAAGGACGCATCCTGCTCGAGCGCCGCCCTCCTGCGGGCGTCTGGGCGCGGCTGTGGAGCCTGCCCGAGTCGGAGGCAGGATCCGATCCTGCCGCGCAACTCGCGAACGCATACGGCATCCGCGCGGCGCACGTACGCACATTCGACGAGTTCGTGCACGCGTTCACGCACTATCATCTGCGCATCACGCCGCGCCTGCTCGCCTGCCCGGACGCGCGGGCCGCGGTCGCCGACGATGCGGACCACGCGTGGGTCGCTCGCGCCGAGCTGCGCTCGCTCGGACTGCCCGCTCCGGTACGCCGCTTGCTCGATACACTGGAGGAACACCGATGACCCGCATGGTCCACTGCGTCAAGCTGCAACGCGAAGCGGAAGGTCTCGCATTCGCGCCATGGCCGGGCGAACTCGGCAAGCGCATCTACGAGCAGGTTTCCAGGGAAGCCTGGTCCGCCTGGCTCGCGCACCAGACGATGCTGATCAACGAGAACCGCCTGAATCCCCTCGATGCGAAGACGCGCGGCATCATCGCGGCCGAGATGGAAAAGTACTTCTTCGGCGAAGGCTCCGAGGCCCCCGCAGGCTACGTCGCCCCCGTGTAGGAACGCCGGCGCTTCTTCCGTGCCTACTTCGCGCGCGACATCGCCTCGAGGTCGATCGGGCGGATGTCCTCGATCCGGCAACGCTGGCCGCCGGTTTCGACATAGTCGGTGCGCACCCGGACCTGGTGGGACTGCTGCGAGCTGAGACCGATGCCGCGCGCCCATTCGAGGCGCGGGCACGGGTCTTCCACCGTCACGAGGTAGGCATCCTTGATCGTCGGCCAGACGATCAGCTTCGTCGGGCCTGCGGCCTTCCACTTGTGCAGCGACCAGAACGTGAACGACTCGACCGGCTCTCCGACGAACGGCGTGTAGCGATCGAGCGTTTCCTGCATGGTCGCGCGGGTGTCGGCGTTCGCCACTCCAGCCACCGCGAGTCCTGCAACCATCAACACGATCCGAATGCGCATCGGGCGTCCTCCTTTGCGGAAAGGACGTCCGAGCGGGAAAAATCGATGCGCCGTCGCACCAGGCATTCGCGATCCGTTCAGTCCGCAAACCGATCCAGCGCTCGCTCGGCAACACCGCGCTCGTGGTCATCAAGGTCGCGCGCCACCTCGCGGTAGCGTGCAATCAAGGCGGCGTCGTGGGGCATCACGCGAGCAACTTCGACCAGGACCTGGGACCGCTCGTAGTCCGAACCGATTCCTGCCGCCGCGTCGAGCACCGCGCGCGCGCCGTCCATGCCGAACTTCGGCGCACGTGCGAGCGCGACGAGCGCCTCGCGCTGCTCGTAGTCGGAGCCGATCCTTGACGCGGCCGCCGTGTACGGCGAGGCGATGCGGTCCGCATCCGCGCTGCGTTCGATCGCGCTCACGAGCACGCTGCGGAGTTCGTAGTCTGAATCGATCGCATCAGCGGCCGCGATCACGGCCGTCACGGTCTGATCGTCGTGCGTGCCCGCTTCGAGCAAGGCCTTCAGCGTGCGCGCGAGTTCGTAGTCGGAACCGATTCCGGTCACGGCTTCCAGCCACGCCTTGCGCATCGGCTCCGCGGGCGCGCGCCCGGCGAGCATGCCGACCAGCAGTTCCGCGCGTTCGTAGTCGGAGCCGATGTCGCCTGCCTGGGTCAGCACGAGCAGTTGCCGGCCTGCGTCGAGAGGATCGGACGCCGAAAGATCCGCGAGCGCGATGCGCATGTCGTAGTCGGAGTCGATCCGGTCGATGATGTCGATGACGCGTGTCGCCTGCGCCTGTGTCAGCTTCGCCAGCGGATACAGCTCATGCAGGTGGGCGACTCGCGCATGCGCCGACTTCATCTTGCCGATCTCCGCGAGTACCGCGTCCGGCCCGCCTGCTGCGTGGATGCGCTGCACGCGCGGGCCGGCATTGATCGCGGTTTCCCGCACGATCGTCGCCATCGCGTCCGCGATGCATGTCTTTCCCGCATCGTCGAGCGGCTGTTCGCGCCCGTCGACGTAGCAGTGGCGCTCGATCGCGTCGTCACGCCGCGCATAGTCGATGCGCCGCGTGGTTCCGCCCGATTCGTGCTCGAAGCGCGCCGTGGCGCCGTCCTCCATGCGCACGATGTCGTCGTCGCGATCGTTGAACTCCACCTTGCCGCGGATCCATGCGCCGTATCGCTCGCCAAAATCCTGGATCTCGACTGTCGTCGTTTCCGGCGACAGCCCGAACATCCCCCCGCTGCGATGCGAGAAGCGCACGTCGCCATCGGGCGGTGTCGGCGGCTCCGGGGCGACCGGCGGCGGCGGAGGCGTCGGCGCCTGGGCCTGCGCGCTCACGCCGGGCAGCACCAGCACGGCGACGGCGAGCACGAATGCGCACGCGAATGCGGCGCGGGTGGAGGTATAGGTCGTGTCCAAGGGTTTTCCTTCGATCAGATGGTCGATGCGTTCGAGCAGCGGGGAGTCGCGGTGTGCCATCGCCGGGACGAGACCCGCATCGATGCCTTCGAGCTGATGGGTGGCGCATTCGGCGAGGCATTCGGCCAGCGCGCGACCGTCGCCGAGATGCGCCGCCGCCCAGTGGTCGCAGCGCAGTTCCGCGATCTCGTCGAGGCGCCTGCGCGCGAGCCGGGCCAACGGAAGGAACCAGAGCAATGCGCCGCAGAAGGCGGCGAGCAGCTTCCAGAGTGGATCGCGGCGCGCGAGATGCGCGATCTCGTGCGCGAGCATCGCGGCCTGCTGGTCGCGATCGAGCAGTTGCAGCGCCCAGCCCGGCAACAGGATGCGGCGCCCGATCGCGGCGACCGGGCTCCCGAATGCGTCACTGATCGCGAGCCGTGGCGTCGCTGTGCCGGCGGCGATCGCGAGCGAAGCGGCGTCGGCCGCGAGCACCGGGAGATCGAGCGGCTGCGCTTCGGCGATCCGGCGCGCGAGCCCGGCCAGCGCAAGCGCGAGTCTCGCGAGCACCATCAGCACGCCGGCGAACCAGCCTGCAACGACGATCGCGTGCCACGACGGCCATGCCGCTTCGGCCGGGTTCGCATCAAGGGTCGCGCGTACCGTTGGCGCGGGCACCACCCGGGCCGTGCCAGCCGCGCGCGTGGCGGGTGCGTCGGTTTGGACGCGTCGCGCCGCGGCCGCAGGCGGCACGGCGAGTTCGCGCACCGCGCTCGTCGCGACCGGGACCGGGACCGGGACCTGGACCGCCGAGGCAAGCACGATCCGCGCGGGCAACGGCGGCCCCACATACGTCTGCACGCCCGCGGTCAACAGCCCACCGAACAGCGCGCCGCGCCAGAGCAGCTCGCGCCACGCGAGCTGCGCGCGAAACCGCCCGCGGTCCACCCACCACGCGATCGTCATCAGCACGCACGCATGCAGCGCGAACGTCAGCAACCCGCTTGCGACCGATTCACTTCCCATCGCGGCCTCCCTTTTCGAGCTTGCGCCTGGCCTTTGCGAGGTCGCCCGGCGCGATCTCCGATTCCTGCACGAGGTGCGCGACCAGTTGCTGCGCGTCGCCCGCGAACAGCGCACCGAGCAGGTCGGCGACCATCGAGCGGCGCACGTCCGCCTCGTCGACGAGCGCGCGGTAGCAGAGCTGGCGCCCATCGCGCCGCTGCGCGACCACGCCGCGCTTCTCGAGCCGTGTCAGCAGCGTCGCGACCGTGGTGTGCTTGAGCCCGCGCATATCGGCGAGTTCCTGCGCCACCTCGGTGGTGCTGGTTTCGCCGCGCCGCCAGAGCACGCGCATGAGCTCGATCTGCAACTCGCTGAGGCTTACATCCGGCTTCTTCGCCATCGTCGGGGCATTCGCTCTACAGGTGTCGTACTACAGTTGTAGTAGATGGCCGCCGGCAACGCAACGGGCCGGAAGTCATGAGGCGCCGCCCGACCCGGCCGAGGCGAGCCGCGGGCGCGGTGGACCGACGCGTCTTGACGGATTCCGCGAGCGCGGCTCTAATACGCGGCCCCGCTGCGGTCTCCCGACCGCACGCAGCTGCAATTCGTCTGGCCGGGTAGCTCAGTTGGTAGAGCAGGGGATTGAAAATCCCCGTGTCGGCGGTTCGATTCCGTCCCCGGCCACCATCTTTCCTGCGTTCACCGTGTCCGCCCTCTGGCCGACGCGCGTGTCTGCGCCTGCGCGTCTGGGCGTCGAGTGCTCGGCTGCCGTAGCATGCGCGCATGTGCTACTCGGCCCAGGTCTGGCAAAGCTACCAGCGCTACGTGCGCACCTGGGGTGCGGACATCGACATCGAGGCGTTCTACCGCCTGTACTGGTTGCGCAACCAGGGCGGCAACGTGCGGCTGGCGAAGGCGATGGACGCGGCGTTCGCGGAGCCGGCCAGCGCGCGCGAGCGCGAGATCAAGGCGCTGATCGACGAATGGAATGCGCGCGAGGCATCGCGGTTCGAACAGGAGTTGTTCAAGCAGCGCCGGCGCCTCGCCGATGCCGAGCGCACGTTGCAGGCGAAGACGACGAAGAAGGCGCAGGAGGATCGGCGCATCGCGACCGCGAAAGTCGGGTGGGCGCTCGGCAAGCTCGCGGACCTGCGCCGCAGCGAACTCGTCGATGCGGATTCACGCATCTTTCCGGGCTGGCATGCACCGGTGCTGGTGTCGGAGCGCGGGCGTCTCCTGGTACGGCCGATGCGCTACCAGTGCCGACCGGCGGGCAAGCCCGCCGCGAACGACCGGCGCTTCCCGGGCACCTACAACGCGCGGCGCGACAGCCTCGGCGGTTACTGGAAAGACGTGTTCGGCTTCTCGCACGGCGTCGTCGTCGCGAATGCGTTCTTCGAGAACGTGAGTCGCCATGCGATGGAGGGTCGCGCGCTGGCCGAGGGCGAGCAGGAACGCAACGTCGTGCTCGAGTTCCGGCCGCGCCCCGCGCACGACATGCTCGTCGCGTGCCTGTGGTCTCACTGGAGCGGCGCGGGCGAGGCGCTCGACTCGTTCGCGGCGATCACCGACGAGCCGCCGCCCGAAGTCGCCGCGGCCGGCCACGACCGCTGCATCATCCCGATCAGGTCGACGCACCTGCGCGCGTGGCTCGAACCCGATCCCGCGCGCCTCGACGCGCAGCAGGCGATCCTCGACGACCGCGAACGCCCCTACTACGAGCATCGGCTCGCGGCCTAGGCGCATGCGCCACGCGCGCGCGCGACTTCCTCGAAGAACCGCAGCATCTCGCGGCTCGCATCCGGCCCGCGCGGCGTCACGAACGATCCGCGCGGATCGCCGCCGGACCACGCATGGCCACCACCATGCAGCAGCCAGTGTTCGAGCGTCGTCACGCCTGCCGCGCTGGTCTCGATGACGCGCGTCCAGCCTGCGCCGTCGGCCGACGTGCCGGTTTGCACCTGGCGATGCAGGACCGCACGCGCCCTCGCCTGCCGCATCACCTGCTCGCCATTGATCGGCGCGACGGTGGTGTCGGCGTCGCCGTGGAAGACGATGGTGGGGACCGTGTCGGTCGTCGACGTCGACATCGCGCCGTCGGCGCCGCCGCGCATCGCCGCAAACGCCGATTGCACGTCATGTGCGGCGCCACGCGCGAGTCCCGAATGCACACCGACGGCCGCGAACAGCTCGGGGTATTCCGCGCCGAGGATCGCCGCCATCGCGCCGCCCGCGGACAGGCCCGCGACGTGCACGCGGCGCGGATCGATCTTGAACTCGCGCATGAGCTCGCGCGTGATGCCCGCGATCGATTCGGGTTCGCCGCCGCCTCGACGCTGGTCGGCGCCGTTGAACCAGTTCCAGCACTTCGATGCATTGGCCTTCTGCGACTGCTCGGGGTAGGCGACGACAAGGCCTCGTTCCTCGGCCAGCAGGTTCATGCGCGTGCCGAGCGCGAAATCCTCGGGTGATTGCGTGCAGCCGTGCAGCAACACCACGAGCGCGCCCGGTGTACCGCCCGACCCCGGCACGTAAAGCCTGTAACGGCGCTCGCCCGCCCCGCGACCATGCACGCGCTGCTCGAAACGTGCGCCTGGCGGAAGCGGATCGGCCCCATGCGTCGCGAAGCGCCGAACGCGGATGCGCGGTTTGGCTGCACGATCCGGCGCGGCGCCGGCAGCCGCAGCGCGCTCGCTCGACGCGGCCGCCGCAGCGGTCCACGCGCCGCCGTTCGCAGCCGACGGGGGTTCCATGTCGATGATCGGCGCGCGGTCCTGGACCTGCACGCGCGGTTGGCTCGATACACCGGGCGCAACGGCTGCATGGCCTGCGCGCAACATCTGCATCGCTTCGCCGAGGCGGCCTTCGCGCGTGAGGCGCGTGACTTCGATCATGTCGATCCGGGACAGGGACTTCATGGCGGGAGCTCCAGGGTTTCGGCGCGGGTTGCCGGCGCGATGCGGTCGCGCCGGTCGGGCGCAGCGCCGACGGATGATCAGAGGATGCGGTCTGCGAGCGCGGCCTTGATGGCAGGCTCGGCCTGCAACGCACCGAGCACATGCAACGAAGCGATCGTTTCGCGCGCGAGTTTCGGCGTGACGTCGCTCGCGATCGAGACGAGGCCGAGTACCTGGAGGTGCAGCATCTCGCCCGCGGCCTTCGCGGCTTCGAGATCCTTGCGAGCGATTCGACGCAGTCCGAGATCGAGCTGGTGCCGCGCCACCGACTTGTCGACCGCATCGCCGTGGCGAGCGATCTGCGATCGGATCGCCGTACGGATGAAGTCGGTGCGGTTGCCGTAGAAGCCTTCGTGCACCAGCAAGTCGATCTGGCCAAGATCCACGTAGCCGAGGTTGACCGTGATCTTCTCGCTCTCGGCGGCCCTCACGGCGGGTTCGCGTGACTTTACCATCCGTCGCCCATCCATTCGCCATCCATGTGGATGGTATACGGGCGCGCGCCCGCGGTCAACGTGCCGTGGCTGCAACGGCCTCGGTGGTCCGGCCAGCGTGCATCGGCACGCCCTCGCGGGCCCGCGTCAGTCGGGCCGCGCTTGCCCCGCGCGCGAAGTGAGCCCCGGCACGGTGCCGCGCGCGCGACCAACTGCCGCAACCTTCGCGCGCGTGCGTCGCACACAGCAGGCATCGTGCGGCGACAATAGGGACTGCGCGACTCGGCCACGCACGCGGACCGCCCTCCGATCCATGCACCTGCGCCACTTCCACTGCCGCGGTTCGATCGCATGGCTCGCGCTGGTCGCGATCCTGCTGGTCGCGCTCGCGCCGGCGGTTTCGCAGGTCACGATGAGCCTGCGGCAGGCAGGCCACGCAACGCACCATGCGCACACGCAGGACGCTTCGGAGTCCGACGCGCATGCAGCGCACGTGTCGCACTCGCCTGCGGCCCACGAGGCTGCACCCGAGGATTGCTGGACCGCCTGCGGCTATTGCGACCTCTTCCATCATGTGCCCGCGCTCGAACTGCCCGGCTGCGGCGAACTCGTCGAGCCGACTCTTCCTGCGCACGCGATCGACTTCGCATCGGAAGTCGTCGCGCACGCCACGCATCGCATGTCCGCGCAGCCGCGCGGGCCTCCGGCCCGATCCGCCTGAGCTGATCCCAATCGATCCCTGCCGCGGCGCTGCCGCGGCCTGCTCATGTCGGAGTCACTCCATGTCGATGTCCATGCGTGCGATGGCACGCCGTGCGGACGCGCGTGCGCATGCACGCGGTTCGCGCCTGCGCCTGCGCCTGCCCGCGTTGCTCGCGCTCACGCTTTCGTTTTCCGTTTCAGCCGCGGATTCCGCTGCCGGGGAATTCGCCCCCACCACCACGCTCGATCGCGTCGAAGTGCGCGCCGGCAACGCGCCCGCAACGGTCGAGACACTCGAGGAGGCGCGCGAGCGCCTCGACGCTCGCGCCGGCGGCACCGGCGTCGTCGATGGCGAGCGCTATCGCGACGGTCGCGTCAGCACGCTCGCCGATGCGCTCGGGTTCGCGACCGGCGTGTTCATCCAGCCGCGCTTCGGCGCCGAGGAGGCGCGCATGTCGATTCGCGGCTCCGGCATCCAGCGCACGTTCCATGGGCGCGGCATCGAGTTGCTGCAGGACGGCAGCCCGCTCAACCTCGCCGACGGCGGCTTCGACTTCCAGGCAGTGGAGCCGTTGTCGGCGCGCTACATCGAGGTCTACCGCGGCGCCAACGCGCTCGAATACGGAGCCGCGACGCTCGGCGGCGCGGTGAACTTCGTCTCCCCGACCGGCTACGACGCGGCCGGCGCCGGCCTGCGCGCCGAAGTCGGCAGCTACGGCTACGCGCGTGCGCAGGCCACGCTGGCCGGCAACGATGGCGTTGCCGACGGCTACCTCAGCGCCTCGGCGTTCGCGCAGGACGGCTTTCGCGAGCATGCACGCCAGGAGACCTGGCGCCTGTTCGGCAACGCGGGCTGGCGCTTCGGCGACACGCTCGACGGCCGCCTCTACCTGACGCACGTCGACACGCGCTCG
>DAIOWG010000042.1:0-12583 GCA_036758645.1 Dokdonella sp.
TCCTCGGCGTGCCCGCGATTATCTTCGAACGCCAGCACCTTGTTTCGGGCGGCCAGCCTGTCTAGTTGTTCGAGCGGGCGTCGCCCGAGATCGCCGCGGGCAGGACCTCCGGGCACTGAGCACGAGGGCAGCGTGCGCGGCCGCCCGTCGGACTCGCCTCAAAGATGCGCGAACACGTCCGGCGTCCGGCCCCAGTCGTCGTTCGCGCCGTCCTCGTAACGGATCGGCGCCGCCGCGAGTTCGGACTCGTCGACATCGTCGAGGCATGCGACGTTGACGCAGACGAAGTCGCCACCCATCACGGGCTCGCTCGCGCTCACGAACGGGTAGACGCCGCAGTGCCGGCAGAACGTGTGGTCGATCGAGCCGGCCGCGAAGCGGTAATGACTCAGCGCATCGGCGCCGTCGACGAGTTCGAAGGCTTCGGCTGGCACGTGGCATTTCCACATGCGCGTCTTGCGGCAGAACGAGCAGTTGCAGCGCAAGGTCGACGCATACCACTCGCCCGGGCGCGGTTGCACCGAGCGCTGGCCGGGCGGCGCAAGATCGATCTCGCAGCGAAACCGGACGGCTCCGCAGTGGCAACTCCCATGTCGCGTCTGGATCATCGGGGCTCCTCGGAATGGCAAACGGGCTCGCCGCGGCGCCGACGAGCGGAGCCAGTGCTCTGCTTCGCCGGCCTTCCAGTCTTCGACGCGACAGGCCCCGGGGTCAACCCGACGTGAGTTCGACCACCACGCCGAAGCCGCCGAAGATCATGCGCTTGCCGTCGAATGGCATGTCGTTCGCATCCGCCATGCGCGGGTCGTTCATGAACTTCTCCATGCCCGCGTCGCGTGCCGGCTTGTCGGGCCACTCGACCCACGAGAACACGACCGATTCGCCGGCTTCGGCCTTCACGGCACGCCGGAAGTCGGTGACCTTGCCGTCGGGCACGTCCTCGCCCCAGCACTCGACGACGCGGGTCGCGCCGAACTCGAGGAACATCGCATCGAAGCGTCGCGCATGCTCGATGAACGCGTCGCGGTTCGCGGTGGGTACGGCGATGACGAAGCCGTCGACAAAGGCCATGGTGTCTTCCTCGTTGTGGAATGGGCCGCACGGGCACGGTTCACCGGTACGACGATCGGCGGCAGGCAGGATCGACACAGTGCTGCAATGCACCTGCCGCCGCGCCCGGCGCGGTTCATGTCGCAATCCGCCGCGCCAGGGCGTTGTTCATCGGGACACCCCTGGAGTCGATCCACATGCGTGCGTTTCTGATCTTCTACTCGACACTGAGCTACCTGCTGTTCCTCGCCTCCATCCTGTACGCGATCGGCTTCGTCGGCGACCTCGTCGTGCCGAAGTCGATCAACCAGCCGCCCGGACCCGGCGGCTGGCCGGCGTTCCTCGTCGATGCCGCGGTACTCGGCTTGTTCGCGGTCCAGCACAGCGTGATGGCGCGCCCGGCGTTCAAGCGCTGGTGGACGCGCTTCGTGCCCGAGCCGATCGAGCGCAGCACCTACGTGATGCTCTCGAGCCTCTGCCTGTTACTGGTCTATGCTACGTGGCAGCCGCTGCCCGGCGTGGTGTGGGACGTGCGGGGGACGGCGGCGGGCAGCGTGCTGCTCGCGCTGTTCGCGGTCGGCTGGCTCGTGGTCGTGCTCTCGACCTTCATGATCAGCCATTTCGAATTGTTCGGCCTGACCCAGGCGTGGCGGCGCCTGCGCGCGGCGCCCGCGCAGGAATCGGTGTTCAAGGAAGTGCTGTTCTACCGTTTCGTGCGCCACCCGATCATGCTGGGTTTCCTGATCGCGTTCTGGGCCGCGCCGCTGATGACGCACGGACGGCTGCTGTTCGCGTTGCTGACGACCGGTTACATCTTCGTGGGCATCCGCCTCGAGGAGCGGGACCTCATGCGCAAGCTCGGTGGCGCCTACCTCACCTATCGCGCGCGCGTGCCCGCGCTGCTGCCACGGCCGCGCCTGCAGCGCCGCGCCGGCGCCGCAGGGCCGACTCCGATGCACTGACGATCGATCGTCGTCGCTCGCGACGCTTCGCGGCCGCTGTCGCACCCGCGTCAACGACGACGCATGCCAACCTGATACAGGACGATTCCGCCATGACTTGCCTGCCCCGGTTGCTGTTGGCCGCCTGCACGTTGCCGTTCGCCGCGCCCGCGGTCGCGCAGTTCGTGTTCGTCGGTCCCGCGTCGGATCCGGACTGCGACTACGACACGGTCCAGGCCGCGGTCGACGCGTGGGCGGCGTCGGCGGACCCCGCATTCGTCACGGTGATCATCTCGAACTCGCAGCCTTGGACCGCGCAGGCGATCACGATCCCGACTCCGCTCGCGAGCACCGGCATCGGCCTGCGCGGTGAGTTCCCGGGTTGCAGGCTCGAGGCGTCCGGGGGCGAGGCGGTGCTCGACGGCACCGGCGGCGCGGCGGCACCGGTGATCGACATCGAGGGCTCGGTCGCGGGCGACGAGCATCGATTCGAAGTCGTGCTGGGTTACCTCGACATCACCGGCGGCGACCACGCGGGCGGCCATGGCGGCGGCGTGCGATTGCGCGGCAACGCGGTGCTGTCGGTGCTCGAAGGCCGCATCCATGACAACGCGGCGCAGAACGGCGCCGGCATCGCGGTGGAGGCGACTGCCGCCGGCGCGCCGCACCTGGTCCTCGTCGGCAACCAGGCGCCCGCGGCGATCGTCGACAACGCGGCGAGCGGTGACGGTGGCGGGCTCTACTGTGTTGCGTCGACGCTTTATTGCGATCGTTACTGCCTCGTCGCGCGAAACACCGCAGGCGGCAATGGTGGTGGCGTCGCGCAGGTCGATTGCGGAACCTCGCTGTATCCGCCGAACAGTTCCGGAACGCCCGATCCCGAGGTCGGTCTGCGCGCGAACGCCGCGGTCGGCGACGGCGGTGGCGCGTGGGTTTCCGGCGGCTATTTCGCGATGAACGGCACGCTGCCGCTGTCGCCCGCGCCGATCGCGGGCAATCTCGCCGGTGGCAGCGGTGGCGGACTCTACTTCACGGCGATCGGTGACAGCTCCAACCTGCAGCGTGGCGTGCAGTTCGACGACAACCAGGCGGGTGGCGACGGCGGCGGCCTGTACGCGGATTCGGGCTTCCTGCAAGTGTGGGCGCTGGGAGCCTGCGGCGACGTCGAAGGCTGCCAACGTTTCCGCGGCAACCACGCCGACGGTGCCGGCGGCGCATTCGCCCTGGCGGGTAGCGCGAACGGCCTCCTGATGGAGGTGATGTTCGACGGCAACTCGGCGACGCAGGCCAGCGTGTTGCAGGCAGGCACCAGTGGCGGCGTGACGCTGACCAACGTGCACGTCGCCGGCAACCACGGCGCGCCCGAGCTGTTGAGGTCGTCGGGCGCCTACTTCGACCTGCGCTACGTGACCGTCGCGGGCAACGGCGCCGACGACGAGGCGCTCGTGCGCTTCGATGCGGCAGGCGGCTTCTTCGCGAGCAACGCGCTGTTGCACGATGACGAAGGGAGCGCGAGCGGCGTCGTCGTCGACGCGCCGGCGGGCACGACGTTCAGCATCGATTGCGTGCTCGTGCACGACGACAGCGGCATCGCCGGCCAGCCCGGCGTCGTGGATCTCTTCGTCGCCGATCCGCAATGGGACACCAGCGGGCTGTACCCGCCCGGCTTGCATGTGCCCGGTCACGACTCGCCTGCGGTGGATGCCTGCGATCCGGGGACGGGCTCGATCCCGGACCTGCTCGGCGTCGCGCGTCCGCAGGATCTCCCGAAGCCCGACGGGGCAGGTCCCTACGACATGGGCGCGATCGAACGCGTTCCCGACCGCATCTTCGGCGACGGCTTCGACGCGAATTGAAGGCGCGCGAACGGACGCGCCTGCGACGCGGTCACGTCAGCCATGCCTCGAGCGCATCGAGTGCGTCCTTGCGCGGGAGTTCCGTTTGCCCGCCCGGCGCGTGCCGGTGGCCTTCGTACCGCAGCACGAACTCTCCGAACGGATCGTCGACCGACCCGGTTTCCTCGAGCACCAGTTCGAGGTCTTCGAGCGCCTGGTCGACGTCGTCGACGTCGAGCGGCATGCGCAGCAGCAGCAACCACGTGACGAAGCTCGCCTGCGCGTCGCATGCGCGCGCCTCGCGCACGGCTTCCGCGAGCGCCTGCGCGCGCCGCGTGAAATGCGCCTGCGCACCCGCTTCGTCGCCGAATACCGCGACCGATTCGCCTTCGGGCTGGAGATCGCCGGTGGCAAGGTTTTCGAAGCTCGAGATGACGATGTGGCTCACGGTGGAATCCGTTCGAGACGACGCCGCCATCCTCGCACGCGGCACGCCTGCGGGGAACGTTCGCGCCGGACGCGCGCAACCACCGCAGCGCCGAGCCACCGCGAAGCATCGGGAGCCGGCGCCCGGCGCGCCACGGCCGGCTCCCGCGCGTTCAGGCCGCCTCGCGCAGCGCCACTTTCGGGAAGTCGAGCGGCACGCCGAGTGCCACGTTCACGTAGTTGGTGAAGAGGTTCAGCGCGACGTGCGCGAGCAATTCGACGATCGCTTCATCGTCGTAGCCCGCTGCGCGCAACGAAGCGACGTCGGCGTCGCCGGCGGCGCCGCGGCGCTCGACGACGGCGAGCGCGAACGCGAGCGCGGCGGCCGTACGGGGATCGGCGCTGCGGCCGGCCTGCGCCTCGGACATCTCCGCTGCACTCGCCCCGGCCTTGCGGCCGAGCGCGGTGTGCGCAGCGAGGCAGTAGTGGCAGCCGTTGTGGTCGGCGATCGCGACCGCGACCTTCTCGCCGAGTTGCGCCGGCAGCACGCCGCGCCCGAGCGCGCCGAAGCTGCCCCACATGGACGCGAGGGCGGCGGGCGAGTGCGCGACTGCGCGGAACATGTTCGGCGTCGCGCCGAGCGCGCGGTCGATCGCGGCGAGCAATGGCTGGCTCGCAGCGGGTGCGGTGCCGGTCGTGACGAGCGGAATGCGGGACATCGTGGACTCCTCGGGTCTGCGCGAATTGCGCGACGCCACTTTCCAGCAACTGCGTGGTGAATGGGTTACGATTCGTCCACGATTCACGACCATACGTCCAGACGCTCGATGGACCGCCTGCAGGCCCTGCTCGAACGATTCAGCGTGAGCGCGCGCATGTTCCACAGCGGTCCGCTCTGCGGCATCAACGATTTCGAGCCGAACGGACTCGGGCAACTGCACCTGGTCCGGCGCGGCCCGCTTGACGTGCTGCACCAGGGCACGACCCATCGGGTCGAGCAACCGAGCCTGCTGTTCTATCCGCGCCCGATGGCGCACCGATTCATCAGCGATGCGCGGGCCGGTGCCGACATGGCCTGCGCCCACCTTGCATTCGGTGGCGGCGAGCACGATCCGATCGGCCGTGCGCTGCCGGCCTTCGCATGTCTCCCGCTTTCGGATCTTCCCGCCGCCGCGGCCGTGCTCGAGATGCTGTTCGACGAGGCGTTTTCACGGCGTTGCGGGCGACAGACGGTGGTCGATCGCCTGTTCGAGGTCGTGCTCGTGCTCCTGCTTCGCCACCTGCTCGACAGCGGCCACGTACGGACCGGACCGCTGGCAGGGCTCGGCCATCCGCTGCTCGCGAAAGCGATCGTCGCGATGCACGAGCGGCCCGCCGATGCGTGGACGCTGGCCTCTCTCGCCGCGACCGCGGCGATGTCGCGCAGCCGTTTCGCCGCGCTGTTCGCAGAGGTCGTGGGCCAGCCGCCCGCGACCTATCTCGCGCGCTACCGGATCACGCTGGCACAGGACGCATTGCGACGTGGCACTCGGCTCGAGCGCATCGCGCAGGAGGTCGGCTACGGCAGCGCCGCGGCGCTCTCGCGCGCGTTCACGGCTGCCTGCGGCATCGCCCCGGCGCGCTGGCGCGCGAACCACGGCCGGCCGCGACGGGCGCCGCGCGGGGCAGGCTGAGGTCGCAGGTCGACGCGGTGCGCGCACCGCGGCGGTGCCGTCTTCCCACCGGCCCGAAGAGCAGGCACTCTTGCATCATCTTCCGTCCCGAGCCCGACATGAAGCGATCCCGCACCGCCGCCCTGCTGCTGATGGGTACCGCGCCGTTGATGCTGACCTCGTGCGCCGACGAGGCCACCACGCGCGAAGGCCTGTATACCTCGATCGACGCCTGCGTCGCGCAGACCGACGATCGTCCCGCCTGCGAGCGCGCAATGAGCGAAGCGAGCCGGCAGGCGGAGGTCGAGGCACCGCGCTATGCGACGCGCGAGGAGTGCATCGCCGCCCACGGCGCCGAACAGTGCGATGAGCGCCGTGACGCGAACGGGCATTCGTTCTTCATGCCGTTCATGACCGGGTTCCTGATGGCGCAGATGATGCGCGGCGGCCAGCCCGCTGGACTCGCGGCGAGCCCCGCGTTCCGTGATCGCGCCGGCAACTGGCAGCGTCCGGGACCCGCAGCGGCCGGCGGCGTCTATCGCGCGGGAGCGACGCGTGCGCTCGCGCCGGTCGGGCTGCAGCCCGACCGCGCGCCGACCGTCACGCGCGGCGGCTTCGGGTCGAACAGCAGCGGACGCGGCGCGAGCAGCTGATGCGTCGCGTCGCATCGCCCGTGCGCGCGAACTGGCGTGCGCGCGCCGAGGAAGCCGGTTTCGCGTTCCACACGATCGACGGCGAACCGTACTGGGACGAGTCGGCCTACTACGCGTTCACGCTGCGCGAGATCGAAGAGGACATCGAGGCGCCGACGGAGGAACTGCACGGCATGGCGCTCGACCTCGTCGACGACGTCGTGCGCGACGAGCGCCACATGCGGGCGCTCGAGATTCCGGAGCCGTTCTGGGACCTGGTCGCACGCAGCTGGCGCGAGCGCGATCCGCATCTCTACGGCCGCATGGATTTCGCCTACGACGGCCGCGGGCCCGCGAAACTCTACGAACTCAACTACGACACGCCGACCTCGCTCTACGAAGCCGCGTTCTTCCAGTGGCAGTGGCTCGACGACCTGCAGCGCAGCGGGCGGCTGCCGGCATCGACCGACCAGTACAACTCGATCCAGGAATGCCTGGTCGAGGCGTTCGGCACGATCGCGCGCCAGTTGCCGCGCCCGTTCCATTTCGCTGCGGTGCGCGACTCGGTCGAGGACCAGGGCACGGTCGCGTACCTGCGCGATTGTGCGGCCCAGGCCGGGCTCGAAGCCGGCGAACTCGCGATCGAGGACATCGGGATCAGCGCCGACGGCCGCTACACCGACCTCGATGACCGCGTGATCGGCACGCTGTTCAAGCTGTATCCGCTCGAGGACCTGTTCCGCGAAGAGTTCGGCCGGTACTTGCCACGCTCGCGCATGCTGCTGATCGAACCGCCGTGGAAGGCGATCCTCAGCAACAAGGGCATCCTGCCATTGCTGTGGCGCAAGCATCCACGCCATCCGAACCTGTTGCCAGCCGAGTTCGACGACGGCGCGACGCTGCAGCCGGGATGGGTGCGCAAGCCGCTGCATTCGCGCGAGGGCGCGAACATCGAGATGCACATGCCCGACGGCGAGCGGATGGTTTCGGACGGTCCGTACGACGGACCCTGCATCCGCCAGGCGCTGCACCCGCTGGCCGAGTTCGACGGCCATCGTGCGCTGCTCGGCAGCTGGGTGGTCGGTGACCGCGCATGCGGGCTCGGCATCCGCGAGGACCGCTCGCCGATCACGCGCGACACGGCGCGCTTCGTGCCGCACGTGATCGAGGACGGCGTGCAGGCCGCGGACGCCGTGCTCGTCGCCTGAGGCCTCGCGCGCGGCGGCGAGTGGCAGTGATACCCTGCGCGCCGCATGGACCACCCGCTCGTCGACGAACGCTTCAACGGCATCGACCGCCTGTACGGCGTCGGCAGCGTCGCGCGCCTCGCGCAGGCGCGCGTCTGCGTGGTCGGCATCGGCGGGGTCGGCTCGTGGGTGGCCGAGGCGCTCGCGCGCAGCGGCATCGGCCAGCTCACGCTCGTGGATGCCGACGACGTCTGTGTCGGCAACACCAATCGCCAGCTGCATGCGCTCGACGGCGAGTACGGACGCCCCAAGGTCGGCGTGATGGCCGAGCGCGCGCGCCGGATCCGGCCCGGCATCCGGCTCGAGGCGATCGAGGAATTCCTGACGCCCTCGAACCTCGAGCGCCTGCTCGGGCGCGGGCACGACCTCGTGATCGACTGCTGCGACGCATTCCGCGTCAAGGTCGAGGCGATCGCATGGTGCCGGCGCCGGAAGCTTCCGCTGATCACCTGTGGCTCCGCGGGCGGGCGCACCGATCCGACCCTGGTCGGCGTGCGCGACCTGTCGCGCACCGAGCACGACGCGCTGCTCGCGCTGGTGCGCAAGAAGCTGCGCGAGGAGTTCAATTTCCCGCGTGGCGCGAAGCGCTACTTCGGCGTGCAGGCGGTGTACTCGCGCGAGAACGTGCGCTACCCGCAGGCCGACGGCACGGTCTGTGGCATCCGGCCCGCGAGCGGCGAGGGCGGCAAGCTCGACTGCGGCGGCGGGCTCGGCGCAGCGACGCATGTGACCGGTGCGTTCGCGTTCGCAGCCGTCTCGCGCGCGCTCGCGCGCCTGCTCGATCCTGCCAGGCCTCCGCCGGGGGCGTGAGAGTCAGGCGAAGCCGAACAGGCGACGCGCATTCGCGGTCGTCGCGGCCGCGAGTTCGTCGACGCCGATGCCGCGCAGGCACGCGACCTGCTCGGCGACGCCGCGCAGGCACGCGGGCTCGTTGCGCGCGCCACGGTGCGCATGGAGCGGCTGGTCCGGCGCGTCGGTTTCGAGCAGCAGGTACTCGATCGGCATCGTTTCGACGAGGCGGCGCAGGCGCTTCGCGCGCTCGTAGGTGACCGGCCCTCCGATCCCGAGCAGGAACCCGAGGTCCCACAGGCGCCGCGCCTGCTCGACGCTGCCCGAGAAGCTGTGCACGACGCCGCGCAGGCCGCCGATGCGGCGGACCGCGGCGATCACGTCCTCGACCGCGCGGCGCGCGTGCAGGATCAGCGGCAGGTCCGCTTCGCGCGCGAGCGCGAGCTGGCGATCGAAATACGCGTGCTGGGCTGCGCGATCGAGGTCCTCGACGTAGTAGTCGAGGCCGCATTCACCGAGCGCGACCGGGCGCTCGCGCTCGAGCCAGCGTGCGAGTTCGTCGAGGTGCGCCGGTTGATGCCGGTCGAGGAACAGCGGGTGCAGACCGTAGGCCGGATGCAGGTCGGCGTGGCCCGCGCAAAGGTCGCGCAATGCCGCGAAGCCTGCCATGTCGATCGCGGGCACGACTTGCGCGACGACGCCTGCCGCGCGCGCACGCGCGATCACCTGTGCGCGGTCCGCGTCGAATTCCGGAACGTCGAGGTGGCAATGCGTGTCGACGAACACGCGCGCGCTCAGCGCCGGCGCGAATGCAGCAACTCGGCCGGCCACGTGCGTCCGGAATGGCCTGGCGCGGGTTCGAACACGACATCGTTCTGGCCGATGCCGGTCACCGAGCGCGTTCCGGTGCCTGCGGGGTCCAGCCAGTCGCGCAGGCGGCCCGCGGCCGATCCGCCGTCCCAGGACTGCGAGAGCTTGCCGTAGCAGTCGTAACCGTCGTCGGGTTGCGAGGGCGAAACCGCGCTGCAGCCAGCGGTGCCGCCGGACAACACCCCGACCACGCGGCGCGCGTTGCCGCCGTCATCGGAAGCGGACGCGAACAGCGCCGAGCCGGACGATCCGCCTTCGGTCGTGCCCTGGGTATAGGGGCCGGTGCGCCAGTGCGAGCCCGCGTAGTTCGTGGTCGCGATGCAATTGGCCATCGTCGACGGACGTGGTCCCGATGTGATCTTCTTCACGTCGCCCGACGGATGATGGATCCCGATCGTCGCGTCGGGCACCGCGCCGCTCGCGTCCCACCCCGCGTAGTACAGATTCCAGTCCGGGTCGGGTGCCGACGAGAGTTCGACCAGGGTAAGGTCGGTGTCCGCACGCGTGACACGCAAGGTCGCTCCGGACTGGTTGTCGTTGAAGTAGCCGCCCGCGGGCGCGACCAGCGAATTGCAGCTGGTCGACTCGTAGTTCCAGTAAATGACCATCGACTGCGCTTCGCTCGCGACCTGCACGCAATGGCGCGCGGACAGGAACAGGTTGCGCTTGTCACGCGGAACGTTCGCGACCAGCGTGCCGGTGCAGATGTAGAAACCGCCATCATCGGCAGCCTGGAACTCGTAGTGCCCGACCGAACGGATCTCGTTCGGATAGGCATCTCCGAGCGGGCAGGCGACGTTGATGTTGCAGCTGCCGGACGCGCCGGGGCCGGTGCCGAGCGTCTGCTTGGCACCGAACAGATCGCGGAAGCCCGCGCCAACCGTGCCGAGTTCGAGTGAGCCCGGCGCGAGTTCGACGCCCGCGGGCAGGTGCAGTTCGATCGTCGCGGTCTCGCCCGGCACGACCGGCGAGCGGAAGCCCGCGACGGTTCGGTCCTCGGCCGTATAGGGGCCCTGGTAGTAGTCGTTCGCGCCGATCACGTGCAGCGTCGCGCCCTCGGGCAGATCGAAATGCGGGAACGCGAGGCGCAGGTCGGTCGCGCCTTGCGCGCGCACGCGTACGCGCCAGAGGCGCGAGCCGTCGTCGAGCACGTTCCAGCGGCCCGCGTCCTCGGGCCGGATCGAGACCGCCCGCGCATCGGCCACGCCCAGTCGCTTGGTGCCGCGCGCGGCCGCGGCGTCGTCGACTTCGCGCCGGCGTTCGCTCGCGCGCTGTGGCGCCACGTCGACGATCGGCACGTCGAAGCCGGCCTTGGCCGGATGCTGGAGGCTGTAAGGCGGCTCGCCCTGGCGCGCCTGCGCGATCCCGCCTGCGAGCAGCGCCGTGAGCATCACGCCGGCCAGGGTTCGCCACATCGTCTTCGGATTCATCGATCGCACTCCGGGGGTTTGCAGCGAGGATACGGCGCATGGTCGCCCCTGCGCACCCTCGACATCGCGTCGGCACCGCGGTTCTGGCGCGAAACGAAGCGATTGGCGCTCAGTCGCGATGCGCGGCGTTGCGGTCGCGCCCCGCGCCGAGTCGCCGGTCGAGCCCGCCGAACACGCGTTTGAAGAATCGCGAGAGGCGGCCGCGTCGGGTCTTGCGCAGCTTCTCGTCTTCGGACGTGAGCCACGCGACCTGCACCACGCGCCGTTCCCCCTCGTGCGGCAGGTGGCCGTGGAACGAATTGTCGGCGCGCCGAAACGCGACGAGCGTGCCGTACAGCGGACGGATCTCGGGTACGACGAGGTCGTCGATGTCGTCGATGCGATGCAGGAAGCGCAGGCAGCCGCCACTGGTCGCGGGCCAATCCTCGTTCAGATAGACCAGCGCGGTGACGATCTTGGAGCGGCTGTCGGTATGGATCGTGCCGTGGCGGAGATTGAGCAGGCGGCACAGCGTCACCAGGCTCGGCTTGCTGCCGAGCCCCTGGATCCCGAGCCGTTCGCCGATTGCATCGCCGAATCCGGGCGAGGTCAGCTCGGCGACGAGCCGGTTCACCGCCGGGCCGCAGTCGGCGGGATCATGCGGAAAGAATCCTGCGCTCGGATAGCGAGGGAAATCGCGCGCGAGCGCATCTGCCGCCTCAGGCGGCAGCTGGTCGAACGCGACGAGGAATGCGAACGGCTCCACTCGCACCTGCGTGTCGGGTCCGCGCAGGCGTGCGGGCTCGAGCAGAGCGGTTGCAGGTGGGGTGGCGGCGGGAATGTCGGCGACGGCGTTCATGCGAATGGATCGTGAATGACCGTCGGGATTGTAGTCCGGTCGGTGGACAGCCCGCCGCGGTGCGCCTAGAATTTGTGCTCGCCTTGATCCCAAATTCAATGCCCCACGGACTGGCCTGCGCCAGGCCGCGGGTGCTGTCGCATCCGGTGTCGAGCGCACCGGAGACGAACCCAAGGTCGGGCGCGGTCCGCCGCCTCCGACCGGGCGGCCGACCCGCCGCCGACCACACCTAGGGCGAACGCATGACGACACCCGCACTACTCGCACTCGCCGACGGAACCCTGTTCCGCGGCGTCTCCGTCGGCGCAGCCGGGCAATCGGTCGGCGAGGTCGTTTTCAACACCGCGATGACCGGTTACCAGGAGATCCTGACCGATCCCTCGTACGCGCAGCAGATCGTGACGCTGACCTATCCGCACATCGGCAACACCGGCTGCAACGAAGCCGATGCCGAATCCGATCGCGTGCATGCGGCCGGCCTCGTGATCCGCGACCTGCCATTGCTCGCGAGCAACTGGCGCGCGACCGAACCGCTCGACGCCTACCTCGTGCGCAATGGCATCGTCGCGATCGCGGGCATCGATACGCGTCGCCTCACGCGCCTGCTGCGCGACCGAGGCGCGCAGTCCGGCTGCATCGTGGCGGGCGACGCGATCGACGCCGAGGCCGCGCTTGCCGCCGCGTGCGCATTCCCGGGCCTCGAGGGCGCCGACCTCGCGAAGGTGGTCGGCACGCGCGAGCGTTACGCCTGGTCCGAAGGCAGCTACGACCTCGACCGCCAGGCATTCGCGCACGTGCCGGGGCGTTTCCGCGTCGTCGCCTACGACTTCGGCGCCAAGCGCAACATCCTGCGCATGCTCGCCGACCGCGGCT
>DAIOWG010000042.1:12593-14152 GCA_036758645.1 Dokdonella sp.
GAGCGAGGTGTTCGCGCTGCGTCCCGACGGCGTGTTCCTCTCCAACGGCCCGGGTGACCCGGGCGCCTGCGACTATGCGGTCGCGGCCACGCGCGAGTTCATCCGTGCGCGCATCCCGACTTTCGGCATCTGCCTCGGCCACCAGCTGCTGGGGCTGGCGGTCGGTGCACGCACGATCAAGATGAAGTTCGGCCACCACGGCGCGAACCATCCGGTGATCGACCTCGAAAACGGCCGCGTGATGATCTCGAGCCAGAACCACGGCTTCGCGGTCGACGAGGCCACGCTGCCGCCGAACGCGCGCGCGACGCATCGCTCGCTGTTCGACGGTTCGCTGCAAGGCATCGCGCTGGTCGATGCCCCCGTGTTCGGCTTCCAGGGACACCCGGAAGCCAGTCCCGGCCCGCAGGACGTGGCCGGCCTGTTCGACCGGTTCATCCAACTGATGGAGGCGCGCGCGGCTGCCGCGGCGTAGACGACATGATTCCGATTCCGTTCCTGAAGTCCCTGCTCGGCGGCCTCGTCGCGCTCGCAACCGTCGGCATTGCGCCACTCGCGTCCGCTGACTCCGCCGCCGACAGGAAGGCGGCCGCCGTTGCCGCGCAGCCGTCCGGCACGCCGATCGAGTACGAGGCACTGGAAACCCGCGTCGGCGACACCGTGATCGTCGAGTCCACGCTCGGCACCGTGCGTCGCGGCACGCTGGTCAAGTACACGAACCCCACCCTGACCCTCGAGCTGGGTCCGGAAAGCGGCAACATCACGCTCAGCGTTCCGCGCGAGACGATCCGTTCGCTGCGCGTGGTTCCGGCCGCCGCGCCGGCCGATGCGGGTGACGGGGCAGGCAGTGCCGAAACGAACTGATCTCCGCTCGATCCTGATCATCGGTGCCGGTCCGATCGTGATCGGCCAGGCCTGCGAGTTCGACTATTCGGGCGCGCAGGCCTGCAAGGCGCTGAAGGAGGAGGGCTATCGCGTCATCCTGGTCAACTCCAATCCCGCCACGATCATGACCGACCCCGACACGGCGGACGCGGTCTACATCGAGCCGATCAACTGGCGCACGGTCGAGAAGATCATCGCGAAGGAGCGCCCCGACGCGCTGCTGCCGACGATGGGCGGCCAGACCGCGCTCAACTGCGCGCTCGACCTCGCCGACAACGGCGTGCTCGAGAAGCACGGCGTCGAGTTGATCGGCGCCTCGCGCGACGCGATCCGGATGGCCGAGGACCGCGAGCTGTTCCGCGTCGCGATGGGCGAGATCGGGCTCGAATGCCCGAAGGCGGAGGTCGCGCGCACGTTCGAGCAGGCGGTCGAGATCCAGGCGCGGGTCGGCTATCCGACGATCATCCGCCCGAGCTTCACGCTCGGTGGATCGGGCGGCGGCATCGCCTACAACCGCGAGGAGTTCGAGGAGATCGTCAAGCGCGGCCTCGACCTCTCCCCGGTGCACGAGGTGCTGGTCGAGGAATCGGTGCTCGGCTGGAAGGAATTCGAGATGGAAGTGGTCCGCGACAGCGCGGACAACTGCATCATCGTCTGCTCGATCGAGAACCTCG
>DAIOWG010000043.1:0-2208 GCA_036758645.1 Dokdonella sp.
CGCTCGACGTGGTCGGCTGGCACGGCAACTACGCGCCGTACCGCTACGACCTGCGTCGCTTCAACACGATCGGATCGATCAGCCACGACCATCCCGATCCGTCGATCTTCCTCGTGCTGCACTCGCCGAGCGACACCGCGGGTACCAGCAACATGGACTTCGTGATCTTCCCGCCGCGCTGGCTGGTGGCGCAGGACACGTTCCGCCCGCCGTGGTTCCACCGCAACATCGCCAGCGAGTTCATGGGCCTGGTGCACGGCGCCTATGACGCGAAGGCGGAAGGCTTCGTGCCCGGCGGCTGTTCGCTGCACAACAGCTTCACCGGCCACGGTCCGGATGCCGCGACATTCGACAAGGCGAGCGCCGCCGATCTCTCGAAGCCCGACGTGATCGCCGACACCATGGCCTTCATGTTCGAAACGCGCGCGGTGATCCGCCCGACCGTGCAGGCGCTGGATGCCGCGCACCGCCAGCGCGAATACCAGGCCTGCTGGCGCGGCCTGCGCAAGCACTTCGCGATGCCGCAGCCGTCGCGGTGATCGCGATGACGGTGGATACTCGCGTTCCGGGCGCGGCCGTGGCCGCGCCCTTCCCATGTCCCACGCAGCGGAAGGCCGCATGAAACTCGGATCACTCAAGGAAGGCGGACGCGACGGCACACTGATCGTGGTGGATCGCAAGCTGCGGCGCGCGGTGCGCGCCGATGGCATCGCGGCGACCCTGCAGCAGGCGCTCGACGACTGGTCGAACGCCGCCCCCAGGCTCAATGCGTTGTACCAGGCGTTGCAGGAAGGTGGTGCCGCCGGCGCATTCGACCTCGACCAAGCGACGCTCGCAGCACCGCTGCCGCGCGCATTCGAATTCGTCGACGGCAGTGCCTACCTGCCGCACGTCGAACGCGTGCGCCGCGCGCGCGGCGCCGACGTGCCGCAGAGCTTCTACTCCGACCCGCTGATGTACCAGGGCACCAGCTCGGGCTTCTACGGACCGCGCGATCCGATTCTCGCGGCGAGCGAGGAGTGGGGCATCGACCTCGAGGCCGAGGTCGTCGTCGTGACCGACGACGTGCCGATGGGCGTGTCGCCCGCGACGGCGTCGGGCCACATCCAGCTCGTCGGCCTCGTCAACGACGTGTCGCTGCGCGCTCTGATCCCGGGCGAACTCGCGAAGGGCTTCGGATTCCTGCAGTCCAAACCGCGCTCCGCGCTCTCGCCCGTGCTGGTCACGCCCGATGAACTCGGTGCGGCCTGGCACGGGGACAAGCTGCACCTGCCGATGCGGACCTGGATCAACGGGCGCTGGTTCGGCGAGGCGGAAGCCGGTGTCGACATGCAGTTCAGCTTCGCCGATCTCGTCGCCCACGCAGCGAAGACGCGACCCCTCGCAGCCGGCACCCTCGTCGGCTCGGGCACGATCGCGAACGAAGACACCGGGAAGGGCGCCTCCTGCCTGGCGGAGCAGCGCACGGTCGAAACCCTGCGCGACGGCAAGCCGACGACGCCGTTCCTCAAATTCGGTGATACCGTGCGCATCGAGATCACCGATGCCGATGGCGCGAGCCTCTTCGGCGCGATCGAGCAGGTCGTCACGCGGCAACCGCCGCGCGGCTGAGGCGAGGAGGGGGCAGGTGATGACGGGAACGCCGGAACTCACGCTGCACGACTACTGGCGCTCGAGCGCGGGCTACCGCGTGCGCATCGCGCTCCACCTCAAGGGCCTGCGCCACCAGCGCATGCCCGTGCATCTCGTGAGGGACGGCGGCCAGCAGCACGGCGCCGCATTCCGCGAGATCAACCCGCAGCAACTGGTGCCGGCGCTCGTCGACGGCCAGCGCGTGATTCGCCAGTCGCTCGCGATCATCGAGTATCTCGACGAGATCCATCCGGACCCGCCGCTGCTGCCGACGACCCCGCGCGATCGTGCGCACGTACGCGGGCTCGCGCAGCTGGTCGCCTGCGACGTGCATCCGATCAACAACCTGCGCGTGATGCAGTACCTCGAACGCGAACTCGGGGTCGGCGCCGAGGCGCGCGATGCCTGGACGCGACACTGGATCCAGGAGGGTTTCGCGGCATTCGAGGCGATCCTCGCCGGCGACGCGGCGACCGGCGCGTTCTGCCACGGCGACACGCCGACCCTCGCCGACCTCTGCCTGGTGCCGCAGGTCTACAACGCGAACCGATTCGGCCTCGATCTTGCCCCGTACCC
>DAIOWG010000043.1:2218-13948 GCA_036758645.1 Dokdonella sp.
CAGTCCGACGCGCAGTAGGCCGCATCGCATCGGGCGTGGTGGAACTCGCGCTTGCGGGTTCGCGCAAGAACCGGAAGGCATGGGCGCTGCGTTCCACCCTACGCGGCGGCACGGCGGTCGAATGCGTAGGGTGGACCGCAGCCGCGCAGCGGCGAGATCCACCATCGTGATCTTCACGCAGCCACTTCGCCTGATCAGCCCGCGATGTAGCGCTGCAACTGCTCGATCTGCTCGCCCTGCTCGCTGATCACCGCCTTGACCAGGTCGCCGATCGAAACGACGCCGATCACCTTGCCGCCTTCGACCACCGGCAAGTGGCGCACGCGGCTGTCGGTGCACAGGCGCATGCAGGTGTCGACGGTGTCGGCGGGACTCACCGAGATCACGGGCGAGGTCATGATGTCGCGCACCGGCGTTCCGCTCGAGGAGCGGCCCTTGAGCACGATCTTGCGCGCGTAGTCGCGCTCGGACACGATGCCGACGAGCTCGTCCCCGTGCATCACCAGCAGCGCGCCGATATAGCGGTCCGCCATCGACTGCACCGCAGCCAGCACCGGATCGTCCGGGCCGATCGCGTGGACCTGGTTGCCTTTTTCCGCGAGCAGGTGCTTGACCTGGAGCATGGGATCTCCTCCGCGCGGCACGGCCTGCCGCCGTCGCTCGCCAGTCTAGCGCCCGTCGCGCGGCGACGCTCGTCGCCACGCAACACGCCGACTCCGCGCGTGCGCGCGGAGTCGGCCAGCGTTCATTGTGCGGAGCAGTCGAAGCCGTCGGCGAACACCGAGAGCACGAGCGGTACCGAAGCGCTCGCGACGTTGTTCGCCGCGACCGGATCGGTCGTGTCGCTGTCGACGCTCGCGCCGAACACGACCGGATCGGGCCCGGCGTAGTCGCGCGCGACGCAGGCGCGCGTGACCACCGTGCGCGAGGCGCCGGCCGGGATCTGCGCGAACGTGCACGGCCAGGCGACATTGCAGTCACCGCTGTTGTTGCGCAGCGTGAATCCGGTGGGGATCAGCGCGTCGAGCGAAACGTTGCTCGCCGCTTCGGGCCCGTTGTTGGTGACCGTGACCGACCATTCGTACTCCAGGCCCGGACCCGGGCCCGCGGGGAGTTCGATCGTCACGTCGAGGTCGGCTCCGTCCCCGCTCGGCGCCTGCGGCAACGGCCAGGCCCAGGTGCCGCGCCCGCGCGTGTACGCAGCCAGCGTCGTGAAGCCGCGGTCGATCGAGAGGCTCCAGATCATCACGTGCGGCAGGCCTTCGAAGCGCTGCCAGACCGGCGACGCGACGTCGATGTCGTCGGTGTAGTAGAGGCCCCAGTCCATGCCGACGAACACCTGCTTGGGCTGGTGCGGATTGACGATCACCGCGTTGGCCGGGATGTCGGGCAGGTTGCCGCTCTTGTCGACCCAACTGAAGCTCGCGCATTGCGCCGTACAGGTCACCTGCAGCACGTGGCCCGGCGTCGAAGGCGTGTTCGCGGTGAAGCCGCCGACCGCGGCGTAGCCGACCAGCGGATCGAGCGGATCGGTCGCGACATCCATGATCGGTCGGTTCGGCAGCATCGCGTTCGCGCCGGTCACGTTGACCGCGGTCGCGGCGCCGGCCTGGCCGAGTCCGAACACGTACTGGACGTTGCCGTCGTTGGTCGCGACGATCGCGACGGTCGGATCACTGACCGAGTAGTGCAGGTTGTTGATGAAGGAGCGGTTGTCGCCGCCGAGGATCAGGTTGTTCTTGGTGAGGTTGCCGGTCTTCGCGGTCCAGCTGCTGCTGCCGATGCCGCCGGTGGTGGTTTCCCAGAGGCGGTTAGAACCCGCGACGAGGCGCGTGCAGCCCTGCGCCGAGGTGCAGCCGCTGCCGGGCACGTCGAGTTCGCCGTAGCGGTAGATGTCGAACGGGAACAGGAAGCTGCGCACGTCGCCGCTCCACGCGCCTGCGGCATTCGCGTCGGGATCGTTCGGCCCGTTGGTGCTGACGACGACATTGCCGTTCTGGCTCGATGCGTACCAGCGCTGCCCGAGCACGGGTTCGATGCGGGAAACGATGCCGTCGCCGCCGAATACATGCGTCCACGGCGCCGCGGACGGGTCACCCGAGAACACCGCGACCGCACTGCCGTTGTCCTGGAAGCCCGCGGCGACGCCGGCGCTTGCCGACTCGGCGAAGTTCGCGGTGATGTCGCCGTGGTAGACCTCGATCGTCGGCAGCGTGTCGTTGAGCGCGATCCAGGTCGCGTTGAACGCACTGGTCGCCGTGTTCGCATTCGACAGGAAATACACGCCACCGTCGTTGCCGTTCAGGAGCTTCTGCGGATCGCCGCCGACGAATGCGCGCGCGTGGTTGTCCGGATGCACCGGGCCGCCGCTGTAGGCCGCGGTCAGGTTGATGAAACTCGCGCCGCCATTGCTCGAGCGGTAGAGGTCGACGCCGCTGAGAAACACGACGTCGGGATTGTCCGGCGATACCGTGAGGCCGGCGTCGTACCACATCTGGCTGCCGCCCGCGTCGGGGATGTTCGCACCCGTCGTCGTCTGCGCCCAGGTATCGCCGCCGTCGTTGCTGCGCCACACGCCGAGCACGTCGCGATTGGTCGCATGCGCGAACATCGCGTACAGCACCATCGTGTCGCTCGGCGCAATCGCGAGCTCGAGCCGGCCGCGCGCGGTGTTCGGCGTGCCGTTGCCGGTGCCTGCGGGGAAGCCGTTCGCGAGCAGGGTCCAGTCACCGGTCGCCGGGCAACCGCTGGCCGGCATCGCGGCGCGGTAGACGCCGTTCGCGCCATTGTTGACGAGGTCGGGCTGCACCGGCGTCGGCAGGCCGCGCGTGCCGACGCCGGCGTACAGCACCGTGCTGCCGCCACGGTCGACCGCATGCAGCGCGGTCATGTCCTGGCGCTGCGCGCCGGCACCACTCGCGAACGCATTCGTGTAGCAGGGTCCGGCCCAACTCGTTCCGGCGTCGTAGGAGAAGTAGAGGCCGGTCTTGGTGCCGACGATCACGTTGTCCGAATCGTTCGGATCGACCACCACCTTGCCGATCGACTGGTACTGCGGAAAACCATTGGCGGACGGTCCGTAGAACGGATTGAAGACGTCCTCGCCGAGCACTTGCCAGGTCTCGCCCTTGTCGGTGCTCTTGAGCAGGCCCGCGGAGCCGAACGAGAATGAGCCGTAACGCAGGTCGCCGGTGCCGGCATACACGACGTTGGAGTCGTTCGGATCGAGCGTCATGTCGCCGATCGCCATGCTCGACAGCTCGGGGAAGTCGGTCTTCACTTCCCATGTCGTCGCGGCCGAACAGCAGTTGCCGGTCTTCCAGACGCCGCCACCGTCTGCGCCCAGGTACGCGATCGCCGGGTCGTCGGGATCGCTGATGATGACGTTCACGCGACCCGCATTGCTGCCGATGCCGAAGTCCTGGCCGACGAGCGGATTCGGGCCGAGCAGCGTGAACGCGTCGGGATCGAGCGCGAATGCGCTGTCGCCCGACCGCGCGTAGGTGCGCATGCCCGCGGGTACGCCGCTCGCGACGCGCAGGTCCTGGCGCTTGGCGTCGATCAGCCACTGCGGCTCGAACCGCATGCGCGCGGGATCGCCGCCGTAGGCGAGTCGCACCGCCCAGTAGTCGCCTTCGACCGGCGGTCGGCCCTTGCCGCTGCGCACGTGTTGCGGCTTCGCTTCGCCCCCGTCCCACACCAGCACGCCGGCGGTGGCCAGCGCAGCCCCGGCCAGCACCAGCCCCACGATCCACTTCGTCATTGGTCGTCCCCGCGAGATGCGGCGGACTCATGCTCCGCCGTGCGGCGGATGATACTCATCCACGAGGTACAGCGGGCGCTGCTTGGACTCGAGGTAGAGCCGGCCGAGGTATTCGCCGATGACGCCGAGCGCCATCAGCTGGATGCCGCCGAGGAACAGCACCACCACCATCAGGGAGGGATAGCCCTGCACCGGGTCGCCGTACAACATGGCCTTGCCGAGTACCCACAGCCCGAACGCGAATGCGAGCAGCGCGGCCAGCAGCCCGACGTACGTCGCGACCTTGAGCGGCGCGCCCGAGAACGAGGTGATGCCTTCGATCGCGAAGTTCCACAGCCGCCAGTAGTTCCATTTGGTCTGGCCCGCGTGGCGCGGATCGCGGTGGTAGACCACCGACAACTGGCGGAATCCGACCCAGGTGAACAACCCTTTCATGAAACGCTGCCGCTCGCGCACCTGGCGCAGTGCATCGAGCGCGCGCCGCGACAGCAGGCGGAAGTCGCCGGTGTCGCGCGGGATCGGCGTGCTCGAGAGACGTTCCATCACGCGGTAGAAGCCCGAAGCGGTCATCTTCTTGAAGCCGGTCTCGCCCGCGCGCGATGCGCGTGTGCCGTAGACCACGTCATGGCCCTCGCGCCAGTGCCGCACGAAGGTCGGGATCAGCTCGGGCGGATCCTGCAGGTCCGCATCGATCACCACCGCCGCGTCGGCCTCGACGTGGTCGAGGCCGGCGGTCAACGCCAGTTCCTTGCCGAAGTTGCGCGACAGGCGCAGCGTCGAAACGCGTGCGTCTTCCTCGCGCAAGGCGCACATGATCGACCAGGTGTCGTCGCGGCTGCCATCATCGACGTACAGCACGTCGGCGGCGAGGTCGAGTCCGTCGAGCACCGCGGCCAGCCGCGCGTGGAAGTCGCGCAGGCCTTCGCTCTCGTTGTAGGCGGGCACGACGACGGTGAGTCTCGACATGGCTTTCTGCATCGGCACGAGGGTCTCGAATGCTAACCGACTCGGCCGCGCGCCCTCGTGACAGGTCTTGCGCAGCTCCTTCCATTCGATGCTTCGCGAATCATGGAAACAATCGACGCCGAACCGCGAGCTGCTGCGCACGACTCCGGCCGGCACGAACCGGTGCTGCGGCCGAGGATCATGTACCGCCGGCGGGAGTGCGTGCGGGCCTTTCCCGCGAAAGCCGCGCTACACGCGCACATCGCGCACGCCGCGCTCAGCGCAGGTAATCCGCTCCGCCTAGCTGGTTCGCCTGGCGCTGGATCCATGCCGCGCGGCGCAACACGTAGGGCGAGGGACGGTCGACCCGGAGGCGGATCGGGTTCGGCAGCACCGCTGCCAGCAGCGCGGCCTGGTGCGGCGACAGGCGCGCGGGGGTGATGCGGAAGTAACGCTCGCTCGCCGCGCCGGCGCCGTAGGTGCCGTGCCCGAACTCGGCGATGTTGAGATAGACCTCGAGGATGCGCTGCTTCGGCCACAAGGTTTCGATCAGCAGCGTGAACCAGGCCTCGAGGCCCTTGCGCACGAAGCTGCGGCCATTCCAGAGGAACAGGTTCTTGGCGACCTGCTGGCTGATCGTGCTGGCGCCGCGCAGGCGTTCGCCCTCGCCGGCCTCGGCAAGCGCGTCGCGGATCGCGTCGATGTCGAAGCCGTGGTGCAGCGGGAACTTCTGGTCTTCGGCGGCGACCAGCGCAATCGGCAACGCCGGCGCGACCTGTTCCCATGGTGTCCAGCGGTAGCGCAGCTCGAACGCGTCGTCGCGCGCGAGGCGTGCGCCGATCCAGTCCTGCAGCATCACCGACGAGGCCAGTGGCGGCACGAACCTCAGCACCAGCACCGCGACGATGCCGAGCGCGATCCACGCGAGCACCAGCAGCGCGACCGCGCGCAGCAGGCGCCGCGGCCACGAACGTTTGCGCGTGTTCGACAACGGGCCTCCGCTACGCCGCTTGCGGAAACGACACCGGCGCGGGATCTCCGCGCCGGTGTGTTCCTCCAATCGCCGACGTTACCGCATCAGGGCGTGCACATGTAGCTGCCGGGACCTGCGGCGCCGCTGACCTGCACCTGGTCGAGGAAGAAGCCGTCGAACCCGAGTGCCGGATCGGTCGACATGCGCCAGCGGATCTGCACGGTCTGGCCGACGAACGCGGCCAGGCTGCGCGTGAACGGCTTGAACACCGCGGCGACCGTGCCGTTGCCGGGATTCGCATTCGACGCCGCCGTGGTGACGCCGTTGAACGCGCCGTGCGAAGCCGCGTAACCGCAGGTGTTGATCGGCGGATTCTGCGTCTGCGCGAACGAGCTCGGATAGCCGCCGTCGGGTGGCAGGTCGTTCCAGGTGCTGCCGCCGTCGGTCGAGATCTCCATCACCGCGCCGTCCCACTGGTACTCGATGTCGTAACGCGCCTGGAAGCTCAACGCGGCGCCCGCCGTCAGCGTCAATGGCGGCGTGGTGATCGCGTAGCACGCGTTGTCGATGTAGGGCTCGTCGTCGTTGCCGCTGTGATAGCTGTAGCTGCCCGCCGACGCCGCGGTGTCGGTGATCTGCCACGGCGACTGCATCGTCATGTACGTATGCGTGTCGACGTCGTCGAGGAAGCTGCCCGGATCGGGCCCGTCGACGCCGGTCGGCGTCGCGTTGGCGACCGCCGACGGCATCGACGCATTGCCGACCGCGTCGACCGCGCGGACGCGGTAGTAGTACGGCGTTCCGTTCGCAACCGTGGCATCGCTGAACGTGGTCGGCACGATCCCGCTCGCGAGCGTCACCGGTGCGCCGAAGTACGGATCGGTGTCGCGCTCGACCGCGTAGGTGATCGCGTTCGCTGCAGGACAGTTCGAGGCGGCGGGCGACCACGCGAGATTGACCGAGCAGCTCGCATTGCTCGCGTCGGCATCGACCGACAGCGCGTCGAAGTCCGGTGCGAGCGTGCAATCGTCGGCCGACACCACGTCGATGCAGGCCGACAGCTCGCCTTCGACGTCATCCTGCACGCCGCGCAGCTTGTAGGCATAGCTGTAACCGCCCTGCGACCGGTCGTCGACCAGCGGCAGGGTGCTGCCGTGCGCGACGAGGTGGAAATCGCCGTCGGCCGCGGTCGCGCAGGTCGCATCGTCGGCGCGGTAGAGCTGGTAGCCCTGCGCCGCGCCCGGCGCGGTCGCGTCGATGTCGACACCGGCACTGCCGTTCGCATCCACCGACAGCGAGGTGGGCGCGGCGAGCGGTACCGGATCGGGAACGCCGAAGCGTCCGGAGACCGCGAGGCCATAGCCCTGCCGATCGGTGTTCGCGCGGCCGTTGCCCGGAACCGAGGTCGCCTTCACGCGCAGCGTGTAGCTGCCCGCGACCGGTGCGAGCAGGCGCACCTGCTCGACCGTGTCCTTCGCATCGGCACTGCCACCCGGCACCGACACGTTGCCCGAGAACACATTGCCGAGGAAGGTGCCGTTCGGCGCGACCACCTCGAGGTCGAGGTTGTTGACCAGCGTCGACGCGGAGCCGGCGGCGGCTTCCGGATCGAACCAGGTCAGCGTCGCGCGGAATTCGAAACCGGCCTCGACATCGACGAGCGTGTACTCGTGCACGTCGCCGGTTTCCATGCCGGCTGCGTTCGGGCGCTCGAACACGCGCAGGCGACGGCTGTCGTCGCCGCCCGGCATCGTGTCGCGGAACCACAGGTTCGCGTCGAGCCACGGACGACCCCAGCCGGTGCCGGTATTCGGAAAGGCCGAAGGACTCGTCGTCTGCACCGTGCCATTGAGCAGCACGGCTTTCAGCACCGGACCGTTCGGGTTCATCGCATCCAGCGGCGCGCCATCGGGCAGCGGCGGCGTGACGCCGTCGAAGCCGTCGGCGAACACGATGTCCGCGCCGGAGGCGCCGTTGCGGAAACCGCGCGGATAGAAGCCGTCGACGAAGTACTGGCGCACCAGCGCCGCATTGCCCGCCACGGTCGGCGTCGCCATCGAGGTGCCCGACATCGTCGCCGTCAGCGGCGCGTTGATCGTCGGCGTCACGGTCCCGGCGTTGTCGGCCGACACCGTGCTGCTGCCTGGCGCGGCGATGTCGGGCTTCATGCGACCGTCCGCGGTCGGGCCGGCGTTCGAGAAGCCTGCCTTGGCGAGGCTGCCGGCATGCCCGAGCGCGGCGACGGTCACCGCGTTCTTCGCGACACCGGGGGAACCGACCGCCATCGGGCCCGCCACGTCGTTGCCTGCCGCGATCACGACCAGCAGGCTTTCACGCTTGCTCGTCGCGCGGTCGACGTTTGCATCCTCCGCGGTGTATTGCGCGCCGTTGTCCGAACCCCAGCTGTTGCTGTGGATGTACGCGCCGGCCGCGACCGCCTGCAGCATCGTGCCTTCGAAGTCCTGCGCGATGACGGCGGTCGGGGAGGCAGGACCGATGTCCTGCATCAGCAATTGCGCATTCGGCGCCATGCCGTCGGCGCTCTCGTGGTTGGGCAGGTAAGGCGTCGAGGGCAGGTAGGTGTTCGCGCCGAACGTGCCGGCCGCGTCGCCGAGCACGGTGCCGCTGGTGTGCGTGCCGTGGCCCGAGCTTGCGTCGTAGTCGATCGGGCCGCCCGGCTGCGTCCAGTACGCGATGATCTTGTTGTCGGGATGCAGCGTGCCGATGCCCGGCAGCACCGGCGGCGGGTTTTCGGCGAACGTGACTTCCGTGTGCGGGCCCTGGCCCTGGTCGAGCGCAGTGAACCACGCGGCGTTCGGCGTGGTGCCGGAGTCGGCCACCGCGACGATCTGGCCGCTGCCCGTGAGGCCCTGGTCGAACATCGGCGTCGCGCCGCAGACCACGCCGCTGCCGGGGCAGGTGCCCGTGTGGTTGCCCTGCAACGCACCGATCCCGCCTGCGTTCATCGTGTGCGTCTCGCGCCACGGCGACACCCACGCCACGCCTTCGAGCGCGGTGGCGACGTCGATCAACGCATCGAGCGACGCGGCGGCGACGCGCACGCGCACGTACGGGGCGGCATCCGCGCGCACGCTGCGCAATGGGATCTCGGCATCGGGCAATGCGCGCAGGATCGCGGCCTCGATGCGCGCCGACGACACGCCGTCGAACGCTTCGATCATGAGTTCGTGCCGACCGTCGTTTTGCAGCGCGGGCGAATTCGCGCGCACCGCCTGCCACAGGCGCGGGTCGAGCTTGAGCGCGGGCTGCAGGGGTCCGGCCCAGCGCACGGCCGCGTCGCGCTGCAGGGATTCGAGCGTCGTCCCGTTGAGCCGCACGTAGTACGCATTGTTCGGCACGTAGCCCAGGAACTCGATGCCCGCGCGTTCGAGCGCCTTTCGCGCGTCGAGCCGGCCCGGCTCGAACTGCACGATCGCGTAGGCGGTCGATGCCGGCGCCGATGCGCCGATCGCCTGCAGGTCGAGGTGCTGACTGCGGGGATCGAACACGCCCGCGCGCAGGATCAGCAGGTTCGGATCGCCGCGCGCGGCGTCGATCGCGTCGATCGCGGGGAGGGCGGCAGGAACCAGGTCGGCGGCAAGTGCACCCGCGCTGCCGAGCGCGATCGAGAATGCAATGGCCAGGGCGGTGCGGCGAGGCAGGGTCTTCATGCGGCGGATCCCCAGAAGGATGGCGGAGGTGGCAACGGGCGCAGTATGCGCGGCGATCCGCGTGCTTGGCAGCACAACTTCCGGCATACGCCGCATGGCGGAGTCGGGGCCGGCCCATGGAACGTCGCGGAGCGCGGCCTGCAACGAACGGGATGCGCGGCGCGTCCGGTGAGGGGTGAGGCGGGCTTGCCGGGACGTGAACGAGACCACATTTCCAGCCCATCGCAGCCCTTTGAAGCGCTGTTAGTTTTTCGTGAAAGACGCTATGATGTCTGCGTGTGAATGTCGTTCGGGAACTCACCGGCGGCGGTGCGATCTTTACCCCCGTGATCTGGATCGAAGCGTGAAGATGCGGTTGTCGATGGCCTGGTTGGCGCTGCTGCTGTTGCCCCTCGCGGGAACGGCCCAGACGCTGCCGTCGATCGTTCCCCCTTCATCGACGCCGATGGTCGAGCAACTGCTCGCGATCGACCCGGCCGGGCAGCCATTCGCCGACCATGCGACGCGGGTGCTTCCGATCTGGTCGGGTGCCAACGGCCAGTTGCTCGCGGTGGTCCCGCTGCCGCAGGACTGGCAGGTTTCACCGATCGAGGCCACGCCTGCTTACGGCGGTCCTTCGAACTGGCACCTGGCCGGCAGTCGTTCGAGCAGCGGCGGCCTCAGCTGGTTGTTCGGCAACAGCGGCCTGCACCTCGATGCAACGCTCGGCCGTTTCCTCGCCGGCTCGACGCTTGCGTGTGGCGGCGAGACCTGTGATGCGCAATCGGATCGTGCGTGGACGCAAGGATCGGTCGCAGGCTCGCTCGGCCTCGGCTGGACCAGCGCGGCGCAAGGTCTCGATCTCGCGTATGGGCTGTCCTGGCTGGAGCGCGAAGAGGGGCCCGCCGCATTCACCGGATTCGGCTTCGGCACGACACCGTTGCTCGGCTTGCCCGAGGGCGGCATGTATGCGCTCGACAGCGAGGTATCGATGTATGCGCGCGGGCGCTGGCAGTTCGGCAAGCAGGCGGCATTCGACGTCGCCGCGGCGTTCGGGCGTGGTCGTGCTTCCGGGCTCGGCGCGGGCATGGACCCGGTCGGCCCCGGTCTCGATCTCGAGCAGCTGTCCTTGAGCCTCGGCCTCGACGCCGGTTCGCTGCGCGGCGCGATCATCGGCCACGTGCTCAGCAGCGATGATCCGTTGCTGGCCGGCAAGCGCTGGTCGACGCTCGACCTCGGCGTTTCATGGCGCACGCCGTGGAGCGGCGAACTCAGCGTGGGTGCGCAGAACCTCTGGTCGACGCCGATCGATTCGGCAGCCGACGCGGAAGCGAAGGCGCGCACGCCTTACATCCAGTACCGCCAGGACCTCTAGTCAGCTGGGTGGCCCGCCTGTCGTCGGGCCGCTTCAAGAGCGTTGCCGGACGCGGCAGCGAATCCGCAGTTCACCCCCGCCGCGGCCTTCGCCGCCCGCTGTCTCTCGCGCCACGCATGGGTGCGCGCCCCCACGCCAGGGGGCGGTTCCCGCACGGCTGCCAGCATGCCGCCAGCATCGCCAAACCGCCCTGCCAACGGCCTCATTCACGCGGAGCGGCGCCTCGCTCGGGTCCTTCGCAGGCATGCTTCCGGCGCGCGCGCAAGTGTCTTGCACACTGCACCGCCGCATATCCGGGGCGCCGACAAGTGAATGATTTCTAAAGAAAATACGCCACAAGTTAAGGCGCTGCTCAGGGATTCCCAAGGCGTAAGAATCTTGTTAGTATCGTCCACTGCCGAGGGTTTTTTGGTGGACCGTCTTGGTCGTTCCCATGGATGGGAGAGCACTTGTCCCGAGCTGTGACAACTCTGACGTTGGAGAGTGTAATGAATCTTATGAGCAACGAGCTTTTCAAAGCCGTGCGCTATGCGTTGTACGCAGGCACGACGGCGGTGGTCGGTTTGTCGGCCGCGCCTGTGCTTGCGCAGGATGAATCCAGCCAGCAGCTGGAAACGATCACGGTGACGGGTTCGAACATCCGTCGCGTCGATATCGAAACGTCCAACCCCGTCGTCACCATCGATCGCGCCGCGATCGAGAAGACCGGCAAGCTGACCCTCGGCGACCTCGTGCAGTCCCTGCCCGCGGTGACCGGTCCGAACACCAACCCGCAGGTCAACAACTCCGGCGGCACCGGCTTCACCAGCATCGGCCTGCGCGGCCTCGGTTCGCCGCGTACGCTGGTACTGATCAATGGCCACCGCTACCTCAGCGGCGATCCCAATGCGATCCCGGCCAACATGGTCGAGCGCATCGAAGTCCTGACCTCGGGCGCCTCGGCCGTGTACGGCTCGGACGCGATCGCGGGCGTGGTGAACTTCATCCTGCGCAGCGACTACCAGGGTGCGGAGTTCGCGCTCGA
>DAIOWG010000044.1:0-3124 GCA_036758645.1 Dokdonella sp.
GCCGCAACCGAACTCGCGCGCGGCGGCACCGCGCTGCGCGCAGACCTCGCGTGGGCGCGCCTCGGCGAGGCCGACTGCCTGGAGGCGACGGGTGCTGCGCGTGATGCGCGAGCGCGGCGCGCCGACGCGCGCCAACTGCTCGCGGGCCTGTCATACGTGCCGCCCGCGCTCGCCCGGGCCGCGGTGGATCGCGACGCGCGTCCGTGATGTCCTGAAAGACCGCCGTCCTGCGCCTTGCACGGGCATCCACCTCCGGATTCCCCTGCGAAGGCATTCCATGACATTGCGAACCTGGCTTCTCCTCGGCTGTGCACTCGGCCTGTCCACGATGGCCGAAGCGGCGACCCGCACCTGGCCCGGCGATCCGGGCTGCAGCGGCACGCTGCAGGCCTGCGTCGACGCGGCAGCCGATGGCGACCGCATCGAGATCGCGACCGACGTGCCGATCACCGAATCGATCGCGCTGCATGCACGCAGCCTCACGCTGACCGCGGCGGACGGGTACAAGCCGCAGTTCCTCGGCGTCGGCATCATCGCGAACGATTCGGGCGGCGGTGGCGGCAACATCGACGTGCGCCTGAGCCGCCTGCGCTTCACCAACGGCTACGTGACCGCGACGTACGCGAGCCCGGGCACGGCGAACTTCGAATTCCGCGAACTGGTGCTGACGCGCGCGCCCGGCGCGACCGGCAACGGCATCACCGTGATCGCCTACGACGGCAGCGTCGACGCCCTGCTCTACGACAACCGCGTCAGCGGCCAGCCGCTCGGCTTGAACGGCGCGCTCGTCGAGATCGCGGCGCAAGGGGGCACGCTCGATGCGCGCGCGTACTACAACCACATCTCGAGCACGGGCAATGGAACGGTTGAAGGCGCGGGACTGTTCGTGAACGTCGCACAGGGCGGAGGCGGCAGCGTCAAGCTGCACGCGAACCAGGTGCGCGGCAGCTTCGGGCGCTCGGGCATCTTCGTGTCCGAAGGCCTGTTCTCCTCGACACCGAGCAGTTTCGAGGCGCGCGTCTACAGCAATGTCGTGGTCGGCAACGGCGGCGGCCGCGGCATCGGCGTGACGCCGTCCAATGGCGAGATCGACGTGCAGCTCGTCAACAACACGGTCACGCGCGTGCAGGATGGGATGTCCTTCACCAACTGGGATGGCGGGGCGAGCCCGGTGGTGGACGCGCTGGTCAGGAACAACCTGCTCAAGGCACCGACCGCGATGTTCGTGAATCCGTCACTGGTGGCCGGCATCGACGACGACTACAACCTGTTCGACGGCGCGACGGTCAACTTCACCCCGGGACCGAACTCGATGGCCGGTCCCGCCGGACTCGTCAGCGACGTGCAGCCGCGGCTGGCGCCGGGCTCGCCCGCGATCGATGCCGCCGACACCGCGACGCTCGGGCTCGGGATCATCTTCAATGGATTGCCCGTGACCGACGCCGACGGCCTGCGCCGGATCAAGCGCATCGACACGAGCACCGCCGACATCGGCGCGTTCGAAGCGGGCGATCTGGTGTTCCTGCACACGGCCGCGCCCGACACGATCAGCGGGCACATCAGCCGCATCGACCACCCCTCGCTGAACGGGCGGCCCGCCGCCGACCTGTTCGCGACGCCGAACTTCGACGGCGACGGCAGCAATCCGAACGTCACCCTCCCGCATCCTTTCGGGAGCTGGTTCAACGGCACGCGCTGGACCCTGTTCAACGAAGACCTCGCGCCGATGCCCGAGTACGTCGACTTCGACGTGTTCGTGCCGGCGCCCGGAAGCGGCGTGTTCCGCCATGCCACGAGCGCGGCCAACATCTCGGGGTGGACCACGCAGCTCGATGACTCGAGCGTCAACGACCTGCCCGACCGCATCGTGCTGGCGACCCAGAATTTCTCGGCAGGGGCCGCGTACAACCCGCACCCGATCGGCGTGTTCTACTTCTCGCTCGGGGGCCCCGGCGCATGGCTGATCGCGAACCTCGATCTCGAGCCCGGCGTCGACATGACCGCCGGCGCCGGCTTCAGCGTGTACGCGCAGGAACCCAGCCCGAACGCCTTCCGCGTGACGGCGAGTGCCGGCAACCTCGACGGTGCGGCGCTGCGCCTCGACCACCCGCTGCTGGACGGCACGCCGTGCGCGCGCCCGGTCGCCACGCGCATGTTCGACGGCACTGCCGTGACGACGCATTTCGACCTCGACTACGAGGGCGGCCACTGGCACGTGTTCGGCTTCTCGCCGATTCCGGTCGGCACGCAGTTCAACGTGCTCGTCGACCCGGCCCAGGTCGCGGGCTGCAGCGACGTGATCTTCGCGAACGGCTTCGATTGAGGATCACCCCGCAGGCCGCGTGCGAATTCGCGCGCGCGTCCTGCCCCTCCGCGCGCGCGGGTCGTACACTCGACGCTTTCGGAGCGCTCCCCGTGCGGATCTGCGTCTACTGCGCTTCCAGCGAGCACTGCGCCACCGTCTACCACGATGCGGCGCACGCGCTCGGCCGCACGCTCGCCGAGGCGGGTTGCACGGTGGTCTACGGCGGCGGCGCGGTCGGACTCATGGGATCGCTCGCGAATGGCGCGCTCGAGGCCGGCGGGGACGTGGTCGGCGTGATCCCGCGTTTCATGACCGAGGTCGAATGGCAGCATCCGGGCGTCGCCAACCTCGAGGTGGTCGAGGACATGCGCGAGCGCAAGCATCGGCTGCTGACCGGCTCGGACGCGGTGGTCGCTCTACCGGGCGGTTGCGGCACGCTCGAGGAACTGTTCGAGGCGATGACGCTCAAGCGCCTCGCGCTCTACTTCAATCCGATCGTGCTGCTCGACACCAACGGCTTCTACAAGCCACTCGACGCCTTCCTGTCCCAGGTCATCGAGCAGCGCTTCATGAATCCCGAACACCGCGCCCTGTGGACGATGGTCGAGCGCGTCGAAGACGTGTTGCCGGCGATCCGGCAGACGCCGCGCTGGAGCGAGGATGCGCGCGACTACGCCGTCGTGCGGCGCGACCGCTGAGCCTCAGTCGAATCGGCTGAGCTCGCGTTCGCCGTCACCGAAGCCGCCGCTGCCGGCGTCCGCGTCGGGGTCGTCGAACAGGCTCATCGGCGCCGATTCGGCATCGGTCGACGTGTCCGCG
>DAIOWG010000044.1:3134-11179 GCA_036758645.1 Dokdonella sp.
GCTCGCGCTCGCCGTCACCGAAGCCGCCGCCGGCCTCTGCATCGGGATCGTCGAACAGGCTCATCGGGGCCGACTCGGCATCGGTCGACGCCTCGTTCTCCCGCGCCCCGGGCTCGCTCGCGGCCTTCTGCTTTTCCCAGCGCGTGCGGATCGGATTGGCCGACTCGGCCGATTCGAGCGCGGCCAGCAATTCCTGCTTCTGGTCCTCGGGCAGGTCCGCCCAGTGGCAATCCGCGAGTGCGCCGGCCATCGAATAGAGCAGGTTCAAGCTCGGTCGGAAGCCGGCGCGCTTGACCTTCAGGAAGGCGTCGACCGGACCGAGGCGCGCGAGGTCCTCGGTCGTGCGCACGCCGACCTGGCGCAGCCAGGCCGCGGACTTCGGGCCGACGTTGCGGATCTTGACGTCGCGTGAGCTCATCGTGTCCTCCGGATCGTGTGGAACGCGCGCGAGCGGTCGGTCCGCCGGGCGGAGCCGCTGGCGCGGTGCGCGAAATGCAGCGCCGGCAGGCACGCGTACGCGCGACTGCTCATGCGTGTGCCAGCGAGTCGAGGAACACCGCGCACAGCTGTTCCATGCCGGCGCGGTCGTCGGCATCGAAGCGCGCGATCGACGGGCTGTCGACGTCCCAGACACCGAGCAGGCGACCCGCGCGATCGACCAGCGGCACGACGATCTCCGATTGCGAGGCCGCATCGCAGGCGATGTGGCCCTCGAACGCGTTGACGTCGCGCACGACTTGCGTCTCACGCGTTGCCGCAGCGGTGCCGCACACGCCCTTGCCGAGCGCGATGCGCACGCAGGCGGGCTTGCCCTGGAACGGGCCGACCACGAGCTCGCTGCCGTCGAAGAAGTAGAAGCCGCACCAGTTGAGGTCGGGCAGCGCGTGCCAGACCAGCGCGGCGAAGTTGGCCGCGTTGGCGATGCGATCGCGCTCGCCGTGCAACAGGCTGCGCGCCTGCGCGGAGAGTTGCGCATACTGCTGCGGCTTGCTGCCGGCGAGCGTGGTCGACTCGAACATCGCGCGAGTTTAGCAGCCGCGCGCGCTACCATGGCGACCGGGGCTCGCAGGGGGAACCATGTCGACGACGATGGAACGCGCTGCTGACGGATTCCGGCGCCGCGGACGTGAGGTCACGCGGCTGGAAACCTTCGTCGACGCCGCGTTCGCGTTCTCGCTGACCCTGCTCGTGATCGTGTTCGACGACCTGCCGGACAGCGTCGCCGAATTGCGCATGGCGCTGCGGCAGGTGCCGACGTTCGCGTTCTGCTTCGTGATCCTCGCGATGTTCTGGGCGGCGCACAACCGCTGGAGCCGGCGCTTCGGGCTCGACGACGCGCGCTCGACCCTGCTCAGCCTCGGCTTCGTGTTCGTCGTGATGATCTACGTGTATCCATTGCGGATGGTCGCGTCGGGCGCGATGGCGTTCTTCACCCGCGGCTGGGCGCCGGCCGGGTACCTGCTCGATCCCGCGCACCCGATGCTCGACCTGCAGACGATGTTCATGGTCTACGCGGTCGGCTTCGGAACGCTGTCGGTGCTGCTGTGGCGGCTCAATGCGCACGCACTGCGCCAAGCCGACCGGCTCGGCCTCGACGCACTCGAGCGGCACGAGACCGGCAACGAGATCGGCGTGCACGTGATCCTCGCCTCGAGCGCGCTGGCGAGCCTTGCCGGCAGCCTCGTGATGCTCGTGCTCTACCCGCCGGGTCGCGTGCCGGGCTGGATCGCCTCCCTGCCGGTATGGGTGTACGCGCTGATCGGCCCGACCATCGGCCTCTACATGCGGCGGCGCGCGCGTTCACTCCCGGTGGCGGCCTGACATGCGCGGCGTGTTCGTCAGCGGCACCGACACCGGCATCGGCAAGACCTGCGCGAGCGCGGCGCTGCTGCATGCGTTGCGCGCGCGCGGCCTGCGTGCGAGCGGGATGAAGCCGGTCGCGAGTGGCTGCCGCGCGACGCCCGCGGGCCTGCGCAACGAAGACGCCGAAGCGCTGCTCGCGGCGAGCGATCCGGTCCCGGCCTACGCCGACTGCAATCCGTATGCGCTGGCCGAACCGATCGCGCCGCACATCGCGGCGCGCCTCGCCGGCGTCGACATCGACATCGCGATCGTGCGCGCCGCCTGTGCGCGCATCGCGGCGAATGCGGATCGGGTCGTGGTCGAGGGCGTGGGCGGCTGGGCCGTACCGTTCTCGGCCCAGTCGATGCAGGTCGAGCTCGTGCGCGCACTCGGCCTGCCGGTCGTGCTGGTCGTGGGCATGCGCCTTGGCTGCCTCAACCACGCGCTGCTGAGCCGCGCCGCGATCGCCGCCGACGGTTGCGTGCTGGCAGGCTGGATCGCGAACCCCATCGAGCCGGCGATGCCGTTCGCGGAGAGCAACCTGCAGACGCTGCAGGCGCGCATCGATGCGCCGCTGCTCGGCGTGCTCGAGCATGCGCATCCGTTCGACGCGCGCGCGGCTGCGCGACTGCTCGACGTCGATGCGCTCTGACGTGTCGCGCGGCTGGCCGTGGCTGTTCGCGCTGGCCGGCTTCGCGTTCGATGTCGGCGCGTCCTGGCCCGGCCAGGTCTCGTTCGACGCGGCCTATGCGTGGTGGCAGGCACGCGGCGGCGAGACCAGCACGCTGGTGCCACCGGCGTTCGTGCTCGCGTGGCGCGCGAGCCTCGCCTTCGCCGATGGTCCGGGCGGGATGTTCGCGTTGCAGCTCGCCTTGTTCTGGAGCGGGCTCGCGCTGGTCGCGCAGGCGCTCGGCACGAGCGTGTTGCGCGGTATCGCGTTGTTCGTGCTGGTCGGCTTCGCGCCGGTGGTGCTGGTGCTGCGCGCACACGTCTGGACCGACGTCGCACTGTTCGCCGCCCTCGTGTTCGCGAGTGGCGCAATGGCGCAGGTGGCCGCGGGCGGACGTCGCCACTGGTTGCTGCCGGCCGTGCTCGCGCTCGGCTGGGCCACGCTGCTGCGCCACAACGCGTTGCCCGCGACGGTTCCGCTGATCGCATGGGCCTCGATGCTCGCGCTGCGCGGCAGGCGCGCGCCGTGGCGCGTGTTCGCGCTCGCATCGACGCTGCTGATCACCTTCCTGGCCGGCGGGCGATTGCTCGATGCGCAGGCAGCGCGACAGGTACCGGTGTGGCCGTCGCTCGCGCAGTTCGACCTCGCCGCGATCTCCGTTGCAACCGATCGCCTTTACCTGCCAGCGTTCATGCACGGCCCCACGCTCGACGTGGCCGACCTCGCCCGCGCATTCCGGCCGTGGAGCAACACGCCGATGCTGCAGGGAACACGCGGCGGACTGCGCGATCCGTTCGATCCGCCACTCGATGCGGCCGAACTCGCGGCGTTGCGCTCGGCCTGGCTCGATGCGGTCCGCGCCGAGCCGCGAGCATGGCTCGCGCACCGCTGGCGCCTCGCGCGCGCGCTGTTCGGCCAGCGGGCACCGGACTGGCCGCGTGAACTCGCGTACGTCGACGCCATGGTCGCGTTCCGCGACAACCCGCCGTTGCACGCGAACGACGGTCGCCTGCATCGGCTCGTGGCCGCGCTCGCGCAGAGGCTCCACGCGAGCGTGGGGCTCGCGGCCTGGCCCTGCCTCGTGCCGGGCCTGCTGGCACTGCCATTCGCGTGGCGCAAGCGCGCCGGCATCGACGGCCGCCTGTCCCTCGTGTTGCTCGCGAGTGCGTGGCTCTACGCACTGCCGCTTGTCGTGCTCGCGCCCGCGGCGGAGCTGCGTTACCTCGGCTGGGCCTGCGTCGCGAACCTGATGGCCGCGGTATCGGTGTTGATCGGGTCTTCAGCACGCGCTGCTAGACTGCCGCGAGCCCCATGCGAGGATCGCCCATGAGCGTGCAACGCTACATCTTCTCGATCGACGACCTGCCCCGCGCGCGCGGCGAGTCACACGAACTCTCGTTCCAGGGAGGGTCGCCCGACACGTTCGCCGAACTGCTCCAGCAGTCGTTGCGCGAACCGTCGTTGTGGCAGCGATGGCGCTCGATGCAAGCCGATCCCGACGCGGTCGATCCGGCGCTCGGCGCGAGCGATCCGGCGGCAACGGTGGAGGCGCATCAGTCGGACGTGCACGTGACGGTCGACGTGCGCACGTCCCTGCCGCACGCGATCATCCAGCATCGCATGACCTTGCTGATCGGCAAGCACTGGACGCTGCGCGACGTCAGCGCAGCCTGACGCAACCAGACTACCCGGTGGCCGGTGGCACGCGGCGCCCGACGTGCCAGGGGATCGCCTGCTGCCGCGCGGCGGGTGCGCATGCAGCGATGCGCGCCTCGCTCCGGAACCATCGCATGCGATGCACGCCACGCTGCATCGTATAGCCGCCCCACCCATGCGCCGGCGTATGCGTGACGCGTTGCGTGCCGGGACCATGGGATGGGTTGTATTCCGCCCGTGGGCGTAGTACACCTCAGGCTTCCGTCAGTCACGCTCCGGCAGGCCAGGCGCCTGCAGGACCCCTGCGCGGATGCGAAACCTTCGGTTCCACCTGGGGAGTCAACCAAGATGAAGTTGCGCAAGACCTACGCCGCGCTCGCGTGCGGCATCCTGCTCGCGCTGGGCGCGGGACAGAGCATCGCCGCGGGAGCGGCGGATCCCAAGCAGGAAGACCCTGCCGTCATCGTGCAGTCGCGCGGTGTCGATCCATCGGTCGACTACGCGAGCCTGGTCCGCTTCGGACCCTGGGACGACCGCAATTACGCGCTCACCGCGGCCGACATCGCGCTGCTGCCGGAGAATGATCGCCCGGTGCGCGGCGTGCCGGCGTTCTACAAGGTGCAGAAGCGCAAGGAAATGGCCGCGGAAGGCAATCCGATCGAGAAGTACTATCCGCGCGAAACCGACAAGGAATTCGTGCACCGCTACGGCGGACTGATCCAGAACGGCAAGCTGATCCGTCGCGGCCTCGGCGTCTACACGCATCCCGATGCCGAGAATCCGCCGCCGAACCTGATCTACGCGACCGACCCGCTGCCGCACGCGGTGCCGATCGAGGGCGAAGGCCCGATGGCGATCGGCAACAACGAGACCGGCATCGAGTACAACCCGGTCGATCCGGACATCGTGATCGCCGGCTCCAACGGCCCCGGCGGCCAGAGCATGAATTACTCCAACGACGGCGGCGTGACGTGGTTCTCCGCCGGCACGCTGCCGAGCAGCTGCTGCGACCCGGCCTCCGACTGGTCGTCGGACGGCACCGTCGCCTACACCGCGACGCTCGGCGGCAGCGGCAGCTTCCGCAACGTCGTGTACCGCTCGACGAACTTCGGCCAGAGCTGGGGCTCGCCGGTCACGGTGTCGTCGGGAAGCTCGGACAAGGAATACATCCACGTCGACCAGTCCGCCGCGTCGCCTTACCAGGATTACGTCTACACGACCTGGCACCAGGGCAACGTGATGTACTTCGCGCGCTCGACCGACCGCGCGCTGACGTTCCAGACGCCGATCGCGTTCTCCTCCGCGGCGCGCGGCATCGGCAGCGACATCACGACCGACAGCGCTGGCCGCATCTACTACGCGTGGCCGAGCACGAGCAACCATCCGACCTCGGCCGTCTGGGTCGTCACGTCCAATGACGGCGGCGCGACGTTCTCGGCACCGGTGCAGGCGTACGACCTGCATGGCGAATTCGACTTCGCGATCCCGTCGATGGAATCGCGCCGTGCGTTCATCTACGTCTCGGCCGACGTCGACCGTTCGGGCGGCACGCACGATGGCCGCGTCTACCTCGCATTCACCGACGAAGCGCCGAACAGCCCGGGCAACGGCAACGGCTCCGCGGCCAACTCGCACGGCTGGGTGCAGGTGATCTACTCCGATGATCAGGGCGCCACGTGGCAGGTCGCCGCGACGCCGCATTCGACCACCGACCAGGCCACCGTCGACCGCTATCACCCGTGGCTCGACGTGGACGACAACGGCGTCGTGCACATCGGCTTCTACGACACGCGCAACTCGACCAACCGCACCGGCGTCGACTTCTACTACGTCTACTCCGCCGACGGCGGCGCGACCTGGACCAACGAGACGCGCGTCTCGGCGATCGTTTCGCAGAACATCACGAACGGCCAGGAATGGGGCGACTACAACGGCCTGTCCGTCTCGCGCGCGAACACCGTCGCGATGAGCTGGACCGACAACCGCATCCCGTCGGGTGGCAGCTCGCCGCAGCAGAAGTCGTTCGTCGGCCGCGTGACCAATGTCGCGGGCGGCCCGAGCTACCAGTTGGCGGTCGCCGCGGCAGGCCTCTCGGTCTGCGCAGGCCAGCCGGTCGCGCCGCTTCCGTGCACAGCACGTGCGATCGGCGGATTCAGCGATCCGGTGATGCTGAGCTTCCCCGGCATCAACGCGAGCGTGTTTCCGAGCGCGAGCGCAACGCCGAACCCGATCACGCCGGCCGACCCGGCCGCCGCGGGCACGATCAACCTGACCACGGCTCCGGCCGCGGCGCCGGGCACCTACGCGGTCACGCTGTTCGGCAGCAACGGCGGCGGCAGTGCGGTCGAGCGTTCGGTCGAGTTCGACGTGACCGTCGCAAGCGGCATCCCGGCCAGCGCCACGCTGTCCACGCCCGCGAACGGCGCCACCGGCGTGCCGACCCTGCCTGCCTTCGCCTGGGCCGGCAGCGCAGCGGCGGTGACCTACACGATCGAGGTCGCGACCGATGCGGGCTTCACCAACGTCGTTGCGACCGATACGGTCGAGGATGCGAACTGGACCCCGTCCGCACCGCTCGTGCCGATGACGCAGTACTTCTGGCGCGTGCGCGCCAACAGCCCGTGCGGCAACAGCGGCTGGTCGGCGACGTTCTCGTTCACGACCGGCGTGACGTTCCCCGAGCCGTACTGCGACTGGGACGTGACCCAGGACATCGAGCCGATCACGCGCGTGACCTACGCGGGCATCAACAATGCGTCCAGCGCGGCCGTGAACGGTTCGCCCGCACTCGAGGACTTCACGGCGATCGTCGGCAACGTCACTGCGGGTTCGAGTGCGTCGATGGCGGTGCAGGGCAACACGGCCGGCAACTTCACGACCGTGGTCAGGACCTTCATCGACTGGAACCGCGACGGCGACCTCACCGACGCCAACGAGTCGTATCCGATCGGCAACATCGTCAACTCGACCGGCAACGACGGACAGCAGGCAGTCAACACGATCGCGGTCCCGGCCGGCGTCACCGACGGCCCGGTTCGCATGCGCGTGACCAAGAAGTACAACGCCGCCGCGACGCCGTGCAACACCGACGGTTATGGCCAGGCCGAGGACTACACCCTGATGGTCGGCAGTGGCGGCGCGACCTACACGGTCGGCGGCAACGTGAGCGGCCTCACCGGCAGCGGCCTCGCGCTGAGCCTCAACGGCACCGAGAACCTGCCGCTGGTCTCCGACGGCGTGTTCACGTTCTCGACCGCGCTCAACGACGGTGCCAGCTACGCGGTGACGATCGCGAGCCAGCCGACGGGCCAGAGCTGCTCGGTCGCCAACGGCAGCGGCACGATCGCCGGCGCGAACGTCACCAACGTCGCGGTCACCTGCACGACCACGGGCAATGACGTGATCTTCGCGGACGGCTTCGACGGCGAGGGCGTCGCGGTGTGCGAACCGCTGCAGCTGTTCGAGGACACGAGCTTCGAGGCGACCTCGGTCGATGGCGGCACGAACACCTTCTGGGACTCGGACTCGACCACGGGCGACAGCGTGTTCTGGGGCTCGGGCAGCGTGCGCACCGGCAGCTTCGCGGTCTGGATGGGCGGCTACGGCGGCGGCGCACCGGAAACGATGCACGCCGAGCAGTCGGTCGTGTTCACCGGCACGAACCGGCATCTGAACTTCTGGCGCATGAACGCGCGCCAGGGTGGCGGCGTGAGCGAGGTCAAGTTCATCGTCGACGGCGCCACCGTGCACACCGATTCGACCATCGCGCTGCCGGCCGAGACCGACTGGGTCAGCCAGTCGATCGACCTCAGCGCGTACGCCGACGGCCAGTCGCATACGGTGCGCATCCAGTACGACCACAACGGCACCGGCCAGG
>DAIOWG010000044.1:11279-13762 GCA_036758645.1 Dokdonella sp.
GACGGCCAGTCGCATACGGTGCGCATCCAGTACGACCACAACGGCACCGGCCAGGATGCGAACTACTTCCTCGACGATGCGACGCTCGATTGCGAAGCGGCTCCGGCCGGCCGTCACAGCCCGGCTCGCGCCGCGGGAGCGGTGCAGAAGCAGCGCTGACAGCTGCCTGATCCTTGTTGCACGGAGGCCTCCTTCGGGAGGCCTCTTTTTTTGGATCCTTCCGATGCTGCAGGCAGCTTCGGCCCACGCACGCGCCGCAGCCGTGCACGCAGTCGGCGATCCCTGATCCGCGCGGCGCGCGGCAGGCTGCCGCACGGCAGCACCACGCGATCAGGCGTAGGATTGCGGAAGCGAGGCAGACCGAGGATCGGCATGCATATCCGGACCTGGCAGGCGCCCCTGCTCCCCGCCAGCGCGAGTTTCGCCGTGGTGGCCGCGAGTGTTCCTTCGGCGACCTGGTGGTCGACGGCGACACTGAGCCTCGCGTGCGGTGTCGGCGCGCTCGCGCTGATGGCGACCGCAGCGATCCTCGCCGCGCGCTGGCCGCTGGTCGAACGCGGATTCGGCGGTCTCGACCGGGTCTACCTCGCACACAAGTGGATCGGCATCTGGGCCCTCGTGCTCGCGTCGGTGCACCTGTTGTTCAAGGCCGGGATGCCGGCATGGGAAGCCGCCGCGATGTTCGCGCTGCCGTCCGGCGTGACGCGCTTCGTGCGACAGCTTTCGTTCGTCGCACTGATGTTCATCGTCGTGCTCGCGCTCAACCGCAACATCCCGTACGGGCACTGGCGCTGGTGGCACAAGACGTCGGGCCTGCTGTTCCTGATCGTGGTCGCGCACGCATTCAGCATCAAGTCGCCGATCACGCTCGCGAGCCCCGCAGGCATGTGGGTTGCCGCGCTGTGCGCGCTCGGCGCAGGCGCCGCGCTGTACAAGTTGCTGCTGTATCCGTTGTTCGCGCGCCACGCGGAGTACCGCGTGCTCGAGGTGTCCGCCAGCGACAACGCGCTGCACATGTCGCTGGTGCCGGTACGCGATCCGATCGCGTTCACCGAGGGCCAGTTCGGCTTCCTGCGAATGAACGAGCATGGCCTGCGCGAACCGCATCCCTTCACGATCGCGAGCGGGCGCGAGGCCGGGGGCCGCGTCGAGTTCGTGATCCGTGCACTCGGCGACTACACGAACAGGCTCGTGCGTTCGGCCCGCCCCGGGATGACCGCGGACATCTACGCGCCGCATGGCCGCTTCCAGCGCCGGACCGGAGCGCTGCGCGAGATCTGGATCGGTGGCGGGGTCGGCATTTCGCCGTTCATCGCGTGGCTGAAGGATCCCTCGGCGACGGGTTTCGAGCGCGTGACCCTGTTCTATTTCTACACACCGGGTCGCGAGTTTCCGGCCGTGGACGTGCTGCAGCAGATGGCACACGAGCGCGGCGCGGAATTCGTCGCGATCGCGGACGGACCACTCGATCCGCGCTTCACGCACCGTTTCGCGCAACTCGCACGGGATGCCGGACCGGACGGCGTCGACATCGCGGTGTGCGGACCCAGCGGCCTGCTCGATGCGCGCCGCCGCCAGATGCGCGAGTTCCGCATTCCCGGATCCCGCCTGCAACACGAGTACTTTTCGTTCCGCTGAGTGAGGCAGGACCGCAAGTCGCGGCGATCCTTGCCGCGGGGAAGGTGTCGCGGCGGCACCGCTCGCGCGACAGGACACGGCCCGCTTCGCGCCATCGGAGCGCCGGGTGGAATCGCCGCGCGTCGATCGCAGCGGCCCGCGCCGCAGCGTTGCGAAGCTCAGTACGCGAACTCGCGAAACACGCGATCGATGTCGCCGTTCCATTCGCCATGGAACAGTTCGAGCTTGCGCTCGGCCGGGGTCTGGTTCGCGTCGACGATCTGCAGCAGGGCATCGAGGAACATGCGCTCGTCGATGCCGGCCGGGCTCAGCCGCGCGCGCCGCTGCAACCCGTGCGCGGCGATCGCGAGCGCCTCGCCCGCGAGGTCGCGCACGCTGCCGCCGCGGAACGGCAGCTTGAGTGCGTGGCGCGGCACGCCGTCGCGCAGGGCGTGGCGCTCCTCGCTGCTGAAGTCCTTGACCAGGTCCCATGCGGCGTCGAGCGCGGTGGCATCGTAGAGCAGGCCGACCCAGAACGCGGGCAGCGCGCACAGGCGGTTCCACGGTCCGCCGTCGGCGCCACGCATCTCCAGGAACTTCTTGAGGCGGACCTCCGGGAACGCGGTCGTCGTGTGGTCGGCCCAATCACGCAGCGTCGGCTGCTGGCCCGGCAGCTCATCGAGTCCGCCCGCCATGAACCTGCGGAAGGATCGCCCCGCGAGATCGATGTAGCGACCGTCGCGGTAGCTGAAGTACATCGGCACGTCGAGCAGGTAGTCGACCCAGCGCTCGTAGCCGAACCCCTGCTCGAACACGAAATCGAGCATGCCGGTGCGGTCCGGATCGGTGTCGGTCCAGATGTGCGA
>DAIOWG010000045.1:0-13684 GCA_036758645.1 Dokdonella sp.
GAGCTTGAGGATCGCCGCCTCGGCGGCGGCCTTGGGGTAGTCGACGCGCACGTGCAGCAGGAAACGATCCAGTTGCGCCTCGGGCAACGGGTAGGTGCCTTCCTGTTCGATCGGGTTCTGCGTCGCCATCACGAGGAACAGCGCCGGCAGGGCGTAGGTATCTCGCCCGACCGTCACCTGGCGCTCGCCCATCGCTTCCAGCAGCGCCGACTGCACCTTGGCGGGCGCGCGGTTGACTTCGTCGGCAAGGATCAGGTTGTGGAAGATCGGGCCGCGCTGGAACTCGAAGTCGGTGGTCTGCGGCCGGTAGACCTCGGTTCCCGTGAGGTCGGCCGGCAACAGGTCGGGCGTGAATTGCACGCGGTGGAAATCGGCCTCGATGCGCGCGGCCAGTTCCTTGATCGCGGTGGTCTTGGCGAGGCCGGGCGCGCCCTCGACGAGCAGGTGGCCATCGGCGAGCAGCGCGATCAGCAGCCGGTCGACCAGCGCCTCCTGGCCGATGATGCAGCGCGCGAGCTCGGCGCGCAGCGCGGTGAAGGCGGCGGATGCCGTGGCGGTATGGGGCATGTCCATGAACGTGGCGGATGTCCGTCAATGATCGCACGCGCGGCGGGCGCGATCTCGGACCGCGCGCAGCCGCATAAGTTTTGCCTCCTGCGATCGCCGTTCAGCTGGTACCGGACGCGTCCGCGAAGGTCATCGGCTTGCCGACCAGCCAGCCCTGCGCGTAACGGCAGCCAAGCCGGTGCAGGATCTCCCGCTGCTCGCGGGTTTCGACCCCTTCGGCGACCAGGTCGCATCCGAGCGCGCGCGCCATGTCCACGATCACGCCGACCAGAGCGACGCCGCGCGGGCGGTCGAGCGCCTTGATGAAGCTGCCGTCGAGCTTGATCTGGTCGAAGTCGAGCGTCATCAGCGGGCCGAGGTTCGAATAGCCGGTGCCGAAATCGTCGAGCGCAACCGGCATGCCGACCGCGTGACAGCGCGCGATCAACTCGCCGATGCGAGCGTGGTCGAGCACGAGGCTCTCGGTGATCTCGAGCTTGAGGCGATCGGGCGGAAGATCGCGCCGCCGCAATTCGCCGAGGATGCGTTCGACCAGGCCCGGGTCGTCGATCTGGCGCGCCGACAGATTGGCCGCGATGAACGGCAGCGGCGTGCGACCGCCGCTGCGCCATTCGGCCAGCATGTCGCAGACGCGGCCGATCACGTAGTCTCCGATCGGCACGATCAGCGAGGTCTCCTCGGCCAGCCGGATGAACTCCGCGGGCGAGACCGCTCCACGCTGCGGATGGTCCCAGCGCACCAGGGCCTCGTAGCCTGCGATGCGGCCGCTCTCGATCTCCTCGATCGGCTGCAGGCGCAATTCGAGTTCGCCCCGCTCGAGCGCTCGGCGCAGTTCGCTTTCGAGCCGGATCTTGTCGAGCGCGGAGCTGTCGTGGCCGGGACCGGGCAAGTCATCGCCGGGTTCGGTGTCGCCGGTGAGCCGTGCGAGCGCGCTTCGGTAGCGCGAGAGCTGGCTCATCAGCAGCGCGCGCACGACCGGATCGGCAGCGGCCAGGCGTTCGGCGAACTGCTCGCGGTTGATCGGGATCAGCCGGCAATCGGTCAGGGCACGCGCGGTCGCGGTGCGCGGCGAGTGGTCGATCACGGCCATTTCACCGAGCAGCATGCCGGGTCCGAGTTCACCGAGCACGCGCGGCTCGTTGAACTGCAGCGTGGTGATCTCGATGCGACCGCTCTCGATCAGGTAGGCGCCGGTCGGCGCGTCGCCTTCGGCGAAGATCAGTTCGCCCGCACGATAGCGCTCGCGGTCTGGCTGCACGGCAGGTCCCCTCCCGTGCCCGGCCTGCGGCGCAGTCGGGCGATGCATCGATCCTACACAAAAAGGAAGGGCCGCATCGCTGCGGCCCTCCGGGTGTTGCATGAATGCACCGATTACGGACCGTCGCCGCAGGGCGGGCTGAAGTCATCCGCGCCGGGGACCTGTACCGCCAACGTGATCGGTGCGACGCCCGCTGCCGTGAACGTACAGGATCCGGTCGCGTTCGCTTCGCCGGTGATCGTGAACGTCGCCGAGCCGCTGGACCCGGTCGTCGCGGTGGACGGGCTCACCTGCACGCCCGTGCATTCGGCACTGATCTCGACGCCCGACGCCGGCGAGCCGTCGGTCGTGAACGCCCGGATCGTGGCGCGCGCCGACGGCGCTCCGCCCGCGCAGACCCCGCCGACGCCGCCATTCGAGATGAACGCGAGTTGCACCACGATGTCGACTTCGGCCGTCGCTCCGCCGACCCCGAAGACGATCGAGCCGGACGGCGAATCCGGACCCGAGCTCACGGGCATGCCATTGGTCACGACGCTGGCGACGGTGCATCCGTCCGGCCCGGTGACGTTGTCGAGCACGCCCGAGGCGCCATTGCCGTCGATCGAACCGGTGCCGCCGTTGAGGTTCATCTGGAAGCCGATGTTGATGCCCTGGATCGGCGCGCTGAGCGCGTCGGTGAGGCAGACCACGACTTCGGTGGCGGTATTGCCCGGAATCGGCGACGGGAACGCGGTGATCATCGCCGGCGCCACGCCCGGGTACAGCAGTTGAACCGCATCGGTGACGCGGCGCGGCTCGCCCGTCACACGATCGATGCCGTCACCCTGCGCCCACATCGCGAGCACGTGGCCGAGCGTTTCGATCGTGTAGTTGAGCGTCGCATGCGCGACACCGATCTCGTTCGTCGTCGAGGCGGCTGTGATGTTGCCATGCTGGCTGCGGCCGATCACATAGTCGAGCACCGGGCCGTAGTCGACGATGGCGCCGGTCGTGTTGTTGTTGTTGAATCGCGAGGCGGTGTTGAGGCTGGTTTCGCTGTTGACGCGCTGGATCGTGACCGCGCTTTCGAGGTCTTCGTTGCCTTCGGGCGCGCCGTGCTGGGTCTTGCCGAACACCACCAGCGCATCACCCGGACCTGCGCCGCCCCCGGCGGTGCGGAAGTGTCCGGTCGGCGCAGTGAACAGCGTGCCGCCTTCCTGCGGGTTGCCGTCGCCGCCCGAGATCAGGAAGCGGTTGGCGAGCGGACCCGCGTCGAACGTGCCGACCGGCTCGTCGATCGAGCCGAAGCGGATCGGCGTGCCCGGGATCACCGGGTTGCCCTGGCGATCGGTCGCGAGCGCGCTGACGGTGAGGCTGTAGGTCGCGTCCGGGTCAGGCGGAATGATGTCGCCCTCGGGATCCACTTCACCGGAAACCGTGTTCACGAGGATCGCGTTCACGTTCGGCGACGTGATCGTGAGGCTGTACAGCTTGCCGTCCGACACGATGATCGAGGTCGTGGACGTGACCGGATCCTGGATGCCGTTGGTCACGTTGTTGTCGGCGCGGTCGGCGGTGGCGCGAATCTCGTACGGACCCTGCGGGGTCGCTTCACCCGCCTGGAACGACGCGGTGGCGACGCCACGCACGGTGTGTGAATTGACCGTGCTGCCCGATACCGGACCGGCCACGGAATTGGTGCTGAGGCGCGCGTCACCGAAGTCGCCGACGAGTTCGAACCGGACGTTGTCGACGCCGCCATTGCCGCTGGCCGGGTCGGGCACGAACTGGTTGCCGCCGTCGCGCACGATGGCGGTGATCGTCGTGGTGTTGTTGCCACCCGAGCTCGGCAGGTACACGTTCGGGCGACTCGGCGAAAGCTCGACGCTGGCCGGAGCATTGCCGACACCGCTGGTGACAGTGAACGTCATCGTGGCGCTGATGGTGCGGCCGGTGTTGGGGTCCAGCGTCGACGCGGTGAATACGGCCGTGCCCGCGGTCTGGCGCGAGTTGACCCAAGCGGTGGCGACGCCGTTGGTTCCCTCGATCGGATAGGTGCCCCACAGGTCGTCGACTTCGGCTTCGCCATCATCGAGTACCGAGATCGCGGCCACGTTCACCGGCGAGATGCTCACCTGCACGTCGCTGCCGACCATCAGCGTTCCATCGGCGTTGCGCAGCGTGATCGTGACTTCCGCCTGGCTCGGGCCGTGTGCGCTCGGCAGCTCGAACGAGGTGTTCAACGGCAGCGTCGTCGTGGTCGCCGCCAGGGTGATCGTCCCGCTCTGGGGCGAGGTGAATGAGCCACCGTCACCACCACCGCCGCCGCAGCTGGCCAGGGCGAGGCTGGCGAGCAGCAGCCCCAGGGTCTTGCCGAAAAATTTCATGTGGTGTCTCCAGGCCTGCTAGTTCTTGGAACCCGATGCCGTACGCATCGTGTATGGATGTACGTTCGCTGCGCTACTTGAGGCTGTCGCTCAGGATGCGTGGCGTGACGAAGATCAGGAGCTCCGCCTTGGTGTCGGTGCGACCCTTGTTCTTGAACAGGTTGCCGAGCACCGGAATGTCGCCGAGCAGCGGAACCTTGGTGATCGTGTCGGACTTGTTGACCTCGTAGACGCCGCCGAGGACCACGGTCTGGCCGTTGTCGACGAGGACCTGCGAGGCCACCTGGCGCTTGTCGATCAGCGGAATGTCGCCGGTCGGGCCCGAATAGTAACCGGCCAGCGTGTCCTTCTTGACCTCGAGGTCGAGCACGACGCGGTCGTCCGCGGTGATCGTCGGCGTGACCTTGAGTTCGAGCGTCGCATCCTTGAAGGCAACGGTCGGCTGCGAGCCGCCTGACGACGCCTGGATCGTGGAATAGCCGATCTCGGTACCCTGCGTGATGTGCGCTTCCTTCTGGTTCGCGGTGATCACGCGCGGATTGGACACGGTCTCGCTGCGACCTTCGCGCTGCGCGGCCGACAACTCGAGGTCCAGCAGATAGTCGGAACCGAGGATCGCGAGGCCGAAGCTTCCGGCCGGATTGATCACCGGCATGTTCACGTTGAGGCGATCGCCGAGGCTCGGTACCGCGATGCCACCCGGGATCTGGCCCGGCGCGGTGTTCGGCAGCCCGCGGTTCGGGCCGCGCATGCGGTTGTTCATCACGACGTTGCTCATGCGGTCGGTCGCGATCGCGCTGCCCGCGGTGCTGATGACGTTGTTGCTGTCGTCCTGGTAGCCGCCGCTCACGCCGAAGCGCACGCCGAGTTCGCGCGCGAAGCTGTCGGTCGCGATCACGATGCGCGACTCGATCAGCACCTGCTGCACGGGGCGGTCGAGCACCGCGATGAGCTGGCGGATCTCCTGGATCTTCGACGGGATGTCGCTGACCAGCAGCGTGTTGGTGCGGTCGTCGTAGGTCACGCTGCCGCGCGCGGACAGGAAACCACGCGTACGCGTCGCAGCACCGCCACCCGCGGCGCCGCCGGCGCCGGCCGCCGTCTGCGCCTCGCTCGTCATCAGGTCGACGATGTCCTTGGCCTTGCCGTAGCTGATCGGGATGTAGTCCGTCACCAGCGGCTCGGTGTCTTCCATCTTGGCCATCGCCTCGGCGATCGCCTGTTCGCGGTCCGCGATTTCCTTCTGCGGCGCGACCCAGATCACGTTGCCGCGGCGGCGCTTGTCGAGGCCCTTGGCCTGCAGCACGATGTCCAGCGCCTGGTCCCACGGCACGTTGATGAGGCGCAGCGTGACGTTGCCCTGCACGCTGTCGGCGACCACGATGTTGAGGTCGGACACGTCGGCGATCAGCTGGAGCACCGAGCGGGTCGGGATGTCCTGGAAGTTGAACGTGACGCGGCTGCCGCTGTATTCGGGCTCGGCGTTCTTGCCGCGCGGCTTGTCGTCCTGCTTCTTCTCCGACACCTCGATCGTGTACTCGCTGCCGGTCTGGTAGGCGAGCTGCTCGTACGGCGCGCGTGCCGCGATCTCGATGCGCGTACCGGTGCCGCTGCCGCGCACGTCGATCGTCTGCACCGGCGTCGCGAAGTCGAGCACGTCGAGATGCTCGGCCTTGCGCGGCTTGGCGTTGAGAACGTCGAGCACGATGCGGTCGCCTTCGCGCTTGAGGTTCACCGCGGCGCCGGGATTATCGAACGCGATCACGACGCGGCCCTCGCCTGCGCGTCCGCGCCGGAAGTCGACGTTCGCGACCTCGATGCCCTGCGCGGCCGGAACGACCTTGGTCGGGTCGGTGCGGCCGGCGCTGGCGGCGGCGCTGGAGGTGCCGATCAGCCCGTTGTTGATCGTGAGGACCACGTTGTTGCCGTTGACGCGGCTGTCGTAGCCGGCGACCCGGAACAGGTCGACCACGACGCGCGTGCGTCCGGCGGCTTCGATGACCGATACGCCCGAGGTGGCGCCCGCGCCGATCTCGACGCGCCGCTTGCTGAGGCCGTTGCGGGTGTCGGCGAAGTCGAGCGCGACGCTCGGCGGCGTCTCGGTCGAGAACACCTGCGGGTCCGCGACCGGTCCCGAGAACTTCATCGTCAGTTCGACCTTGCCGCCCGGCAGGGCGGTATAGGACAGGTCCTCGAGCACGTTCTCGGCCTGCGCAGGCGCGGCGAGCGCGACGCCGAACACGGCGAGGATTCCAAGCAGGCGAGCCCGTGCCGCCCGCAAGGCGGGCCTGCGCTCGGAAGTTGCGGTCGTAGTCGTGCTCATGAGCATAGTCCCCAATGAATCGATCATTGCTTTTCGGCGAGAGCGATGGTGGCCGGTTTTTCCATCCAGCCGCCGGTGCCGTTCGGTACCAGTTCGACCAGCTCGATGCGGTCCTCTTCCACGGCGATCACGCGACCGTAGTTCTGCCCGAGGTAGTTGCCCACGCGCACCCGGTGGACGACGCCATCGGGATCCCGCACGAGCGCTTCGATCGAGCGGGCACCACCGAGCGTGCCCGCCATCCTGAGGCCGTCCAGCGGAAACGATTCGAGCGGCTCGCGCGTGCGGTTCTGGTCCGGGCGCGGGCCGTTGGCGGCGCTTTCGGCTTGCTCTTCGAGGCTGTAGCCGAACGGGTCGCGCTGGTCCTGGACCGTGTAGAGGAAGGATTCGAACGTCTTGATCACCGGCAGCGGCTGCAGCGGGGCTCCCTTCTTGGCCTTTTCCTGAGCGACCCACTGTTGCGGGGATTCGCTCGGCGTGCAGCCTGCGATGGCGAGCAGCACGCAGGCGGCTGCGGCGCGGGCAAGGAATGCGACGGGCGTCTTCATGTCACTTGCCTCCTGCGGCCGGCTTGGCCGGCGCCGCGCGCTTGCTGGCCGGCTTCTTCGCCGCTTCCGCGGCGGCCTGGACTTCGGCGGCCTCCTCGTCATCGAGGTAGCGGTAGGTCTTGACCGTGCCCTCCAGCATGAGCTGGCCGCCGGCTGCACCGCCGACGCCCGACTTGGGCCCTGAGGCTTTCGCGACCGGTCGCAGCGACACGTCGTGCATGGTCAGGATCACCACGCGCGGGAGCGAGGCCACGTTGCTGATGAAGGTGCCGAATTGGTGGTAGGTGCCGAGCATCTTCAACTGGATCGGTTTTTCGGCGTAGAACTCCTTCATCACCTCTGCGCCCGGCTGGAACAGCTGGGTCTCGATGCCGGCGCCCTGCGCCGCGTCGGAGATGCCGTTCAGGAGGTCCGGCATTTCGGTCTTGCTCGGAAGCTGGCGCAGCATCGTCTGCAGCATCTCGGTCATGTCGTCGAGTTGCTTGCGGTACGCCTCGAGGTTGACCGCCTTCGCCTGCTTGTCGGCGAATTCCTTCCTGAGCGTGAGTTCTTTCGCGCGCACGCCCTCTAGTTCGGCCTGCTGGTCGCGGATCTTGAAGTACCAGCCGAGAAGCAGGATCAGGATCACGATCAGGCTTGCGAAGAAGACCTTGACGGACTTCGACCAGCCGCCGACGTTGTTGCGATCCAGGTTGCGCAGATCGTCGAGGAAGCTCATTTCGTCTCCCCCGTGGCCGGAGTCGTCGGTTGCGCGGCGCTGCCGCCGGCCGGGGCCGCCTGCTTGTCCATCAGCTGCTTCGAGGCGTCTTCGAGCTTGGCCCCGAGATCGGGGTTGGCCGCAGCCGGCGCGGCCGCTGGCGCGGTTGCAGGCGCGTCGACGGGTTCGTCGGGCAGGCCGTCTCCGTCCTCGTCCTTGGCGGCTTCCGGCTTGCGCAGGCGCACGTCGAGCGAGAACACGAACGGCATCTTCTGCTCGACGTCCTTGGTGCCGGCCTTGTTCTCGATCTTGCGCAGGTCGCTGCGACCCATCCACGGCGAAGCGTCGATGTTGCGCATGTAGGTCGCGACGCGCGAATTGGATTCGGCCACGCCCTCGAGCGTGAGCGTCTCGCCAGCCTGCTTCATGGTATTGAGACGCGTGCCATCCGGGATCGTCTTCACCATCTCGTCGAACAGGTGGACCATCTGCGAACGGTTGGACTGCAGCTGCTCGATGATTTCCTTGCGCGTGAGCAGGGCCGAGCGCTTGCGATCGAGGTCCTTGATCTCTTCGATCTTCTTGTCGAGCGCCTTGATTTCACGCTGCAGGTACGCGTTGCGGTCGTTCTGGTCGCCGATCAGGTGGCTCATCCAGAAGATCGCCGCGAACAGCACCGCCAGCGCCGCGATCGCGGTGCCGGCGAGCATCATGTAGAACTCGCGTTCGCGCTGCTTGCGGCGCTCGGCGCGCCAGGGCAATAGGTTGATGTTGGCCATCAGTCGAAGCTCCTGAGCGCGAGCCCGCAGGCGATCATCAACGCGGGGGCGTCCTGCGCGAGGGTCTGCGCCTGGACGCGACCGGACAGCGACATGTCCGCGAGCGGATTGGCGACGATGCAGGGCACGCCGAGATGCTCCTCGACCATGTCGGCGATGCCGGGAATCGAAGCGCATCCGCCGGCCAGCACGACCTGGTCGACGCGGCTGTATTCGCTGCCGGCGAAGAAGAACTGCAGCAGGCGGCTGATCTGCTGGACCATCGCCTCCTTGAACGGCTCCAGCACCTCGACTTCGTAGGATTCGGGCAGGCCGCCCTGGCGCTTGGCCAGGCCTGCCTCCTCGTAGCTGAGACCATAGCGGCGCATGACTTCGTCGGTGAGCTGCTTGCCGCCGAACACCTGTTCGCGCGAATAGATCGTGCGCTGGTTCTTGAGCACGATCAGGGTGGTCATCGTGGCTCCGACGTCGATCACCGCGACCACCGCGTCCTTCGGCACCGAGAGCTGGTCGGAGATCAGGCGGAACGCGTTCTCCATCGCGAACGCCTCGACGTCCATCACGCGCGTGCCGAGCCCGCCGAGGTCGAGCGCGGCGACGCGCAGGTCGACGTTCTCGGTGCGCGACGCGGCCAGCAGGACGTTGACCATGTCCGGGTTGTCCTTGATCGGGCCGATCACCTCGAAGTCGAGGCTGACCTCCTCGATCGGATACGGGATGTACTGGTTCGCCTCGACCTGGATCTGCGCTTCCATGTCCTCGTCGGACAGGTCGGCAGGCATCGGCACCACCTTGGTGATGACGGCGGAACCCGCGACCGCGGCGGCAGCGAACTTGGTCTTGGTGCCGGACCGGTTCAGCGCGCGACGGATCGCTTCGCCGACCGCCTCGACCTCGACGATGTTCTTTTCGACGACCGCGTTCGGAGGCAGCGGCTCGACGGCATAGTGTTCGACGCGATAGCGACCGCCGACCTGCCCGAGCTGGAGCAGCTTTACAGCGGTGGAGCTGATGTCGACGCCGATCAGCGGCGGTGCTTTAGGTGTGAACAGGCCCACACTTTTCCCCTTTCCCACGCGCCCTTACGAGCGAAAGATGCGCCGCTACATTAAATACGAGTGTTAACGGTTTTTCAACGGGTGTCCAGTCCTGTGGCAAAATCAAGGCTGGACAGTGGTTTATCGCTGGCCCCGTCCCCCGGACCCGCCCCGGCGCATGTTCGGTGAAACCACATACGCTCTATACTCCGACACTTACCGCACATACCTTGACTGGCATCACAAGTCCCGCCGCATGACCATCTTTCTGCGCTTGCTGCGCTACGCACTCTATCTGGCGCTGGCCGGCGTCCTGCTCGGCGCGATCGCGCTCGGCGTCACCTACTGGCTGATCGCACCGGGGCTTCCGTCGGTCGAGGTCCTCAAGGACGTGCGCCTGCAGGTCCCGCTGCGCGTGAAATCGGCAGACGACAAGCTGGTCGCCACGTTCGGCGAGACCAAGCGCACGCCGGTTTCGATCGGCGCGGTGCCGGAGCCGCTCAAGAATGCGTTCCTCGCGGCCGAGGATGCCGACTTCTACACCCATCGCGGCATCGACCTCGGCGGCATCTCGCGCGCCGTCTGGCTGACCGTGTCGACCGGCAGCAAGCATGTCGCCGGCGGCAGCACGATCACGCAGCAGGTCGCGCGCATGTTCTTCCTGAGCCCGGAGGTCAGCTACACGCGCAAGATCTCCGAAATCTTCCTCGCGTTCCGCATCGAAAGCGCGCTCAGCAAGGACGAGATCCTCGAGCTCTACCTCAACAAGAGCTTCTTCGGCAACCGCGCCTACGGCGTGGCCGCCGCCTCGGAGTTCTATTACGGCAAGACCCTCGACCAGCTCAGCCTGGCCGAATGCGCGATGCTCGCCTCGATCCCGAAATTCCCGTCGACCGGCAATCCGTTGAGTCGCCCGCAGCGTGCGCTCGAGCGCCGCGGCTACGTGCTCGGCCGCATGCTCGAGAACCGATTCATCGACCAGGCCGCCTTCGAAGCCGCCAACCGCGAACCCGATCTCGCGCGCGCGCACGAGGCACCGGTCGAAGTGGACGCACCGTATTTCGCCGAGCTGATCCGGCGCGAGGCGATCGACCGGCTCGGCAACAACGCGCTCACCGACGGCTACGTCGTGCGCACCACGCTCGACTCGGTGCGCCAGGAAGCCGCGACGCGCGCGGTGCGCGACGGCCTCATCGCCTACGACCGCCGCCACGGCTACCGGGGCGCCGAGGCGCACGTCGAACTCGCCGCGGACGCGACGGCCACGCAACTCGAAGAGGCGCTCGCGGACTATCGCCCGATGGCCGGGCTCGTGCCCGGCATCGTCAGCGCGGTCGAGCGCGAATCGGCCACCGTGCGCCTTGCCGACGGCCAGGACGTGGTACTCGAGGTCAAGGGCTTCGAATGGGCGCGTCCGTATGTCAGCGAAGATCGGCGCGGCGCCGTGCCGAAGGCCGCTTCGGACCTGTTCAAGCCGGGCGACGTCATCCGGCTGTCGCGCGACCAGGAAGGCGCGTGGACGCTCGCGCAGGTGCCCGCTGCCGAAGCCGCGATCGTCGCGCTCGATCCGAACGACGGCGCCGTGGTCAGTCTCGTCGGCGGCTACAGCTTCCAGCGCAGCAAGTTCAACCGCGCCACCCAGAGCGCGCGCCAGCCGGGGTCCTCGTTCAAGCCGTTCCTGTATTCCGCCGCATTCGACCGCGGCTTCACGCCAGCATCGGTGCTCAACGACGCACCGGTGCAGTTCCCCGATCCTTCCCGTCCCGACGGCGTGTGGACGCCGATGAACGACGATGGCTCGTTCCAGGGACCGATCCGCCTGCGCGAAGCGCTCGTCAAGTCGGTGAACCTCGTGTCGGTGCGACTGCTCGATGCGATCGGCGTGCGCTACGCGCGCGAGTACATCACGCGCTTCGGTTTCGCACCCGACCAGATCCCCGAGAACCTCTCGATGGCGCTCGGCACCGCGGCGGTCGCGCCGCTCGCGATGGCACGCGGCTATGCGGCGTTCGCGAACGGCGGGTACCTCGTCGATCCGTACCTCGTGCGCGAGATCGCGGACCGCGACGGCAACGTGGTCTACCGCGCGTCGCCGCCGACGGTCTGCACCGACTGCGCGAACGAGCCGGTGCAGGCACCGCCATCGGCCGCCACCAGCGCGATCGCGGCGCTCAATCCGATCGGCAGCGCGAATGCCTCCGTCGCGGCGACGCCGCCGCCGGCGCCGCGCGTGCTCGATGCACGCAACGCCTACCTCGTGACCTCGCTGATGCGCGACGTGGTCAAGCGCGGCACCGGGCGCGGCGCGATGGCGCTCGAGCGCAACGACCTCGCCGGCAAGACCGGTTCGACCAACGACCACCGCGACGCGTGGTTCTCGGGCTTCAACGCGAACCTCGCGGTCAGCTGCTGGGTCGGCTTCGACGATTTCAGTTCGCTCGGGCGCGGTGAATTCGGCGCCAAGGCCGCGCTGCCGATCTGGATCGACTACATGCGCGTCGCCCTCGAAGGCGTCGAGGAACGCGCGTTCGACATGCCGCCGGGAATCGCGCGCGTGCGCATCGATCCAGGCAGCGGCATGCTCGCGGGCGCCGGCGAAGGCGGCATCCTCGAAGTCATGAAGTCCGAAGACGCCACGCGGCTTGCGTCGATGCCGCCACCGATCGAGGAACAGAGCGGCGCGCAGCGCGAAGCCTACGACGTGTTCTGATGGCCAGGGGCGGCTCATCCGGTGCACGCGGAGTCGAAACGCGACGCCGAATCGCGGTGGAGGCGGCGCGGCTGATCAGCGAAGGCGGCATGCGCGACTACCGCCAGGCCAAGCTCAAGGCGGCTGCGCGCCTCGGCGTGCGCGAGGAAACCGACCTTCCGCGCAACGACGAGATCGAACAGGCCCTGCGCGAGCACCAGCGGCTGTTCCACGCGGGCGCCCACGACGAGACCCTCAAGCGGCTGCGTGAAACTGCGCGCGAGGCGATGCGCTTCCTCTCGGCGCACGAACCTCGCCTCGTTGGCGCGGTGCTCGATGGCAGCGCGGACATCCACTCGGCGGTCTGCCTGCACCTGTACACCGACCAGCCGCACGAGGTGCTCGAACGGCTGATCGGCAAGGGCATTCCGTTCGAGGAGCAGGCGCGTCGCCTGCGCGTCGATCGCGAGACCACCACGGATTTCCCGGCGCTCGTGTTCGGCGCCGGCGGCACGGCGATCGACCTGACCGTGCTGCCCTACGACCTGCTGCGGCAGGCGCCGCTCGACCGTGTCAGCGGCAAACCGATGCAGCGCGCGACGCTCGCCGCGCTCGAGGCGCTGCTGGCCGAGCGCACGGCGGACGGCAGCGCGGAGTGAAAGCGGCCATGCGCGCGCCTCTCGCGGCGCGCGCTGGACTCAACGCCGGTCGAGCGCCACGTAGTCGCGCGGCGCCGCGCCGGTGTAGATCTGGCGCGGACGGCCGATCTTGGTTTCCGGATCGTTGTGCTGCTCGAGCCAGTGCGCAACCCAGCCCGCGGTGCGCGCGATCGCGAACATCACCGTGAACATCTCGGTCGGGATCTTGAGCGCCTTGTAGATGATGCCCGAATAGAAATCGACGTTCGGGTAGAGCTTGCGCTCGACGAAGTAGGAATCCTTGAGCGCGGCCTGCTCGAGCTCCATCGCGACGTCGAGCAGGGGATCGCTGACGTTGAGGTCGGCCAGCACCTTGTGGCACATCTCGCGGATGATCGTCGCGCGCGGATCGAAATTCTTGTAGACGCGGTGGCCGAAGCCCATCAGGCGGAATCCCGACGCCTTGTCCTTTGCCTTCTCGACCGCCTTGCCGACGTTCTTCGCATCGCCGATGTCGGCGAGCATCTTCAGCACCGCCTCGTTGGCGCCGCCGTGCGCGGGGCCCCACAGCGCCGCGATGCCGGCAGCCACGCAGGCGTACGGATTGGCGCCGGTCGAACCGACCAGGCGCACGGTCGAGGTCGAAGCATTCTGCTCGTGGTCCGCGTGCAGGATGAACAACAGGTCGAGCGCCTTCGCGGCGACCGGGTTCAGTTCCAGCGGTTCGCTCGGCACCTCGAACATCATGTGCAGGAAGCGCGTCACGTACTCGAGGTTGT
>DAIOWG010000046.1:0-13530 GCA_036758645.1 Dokdonella sp.
GCCGAGGGCAACCTCGTGATCACCGACTCCTGGCCGGGCCAGATGCGCACCGTCTACGGCGACCATGCGCGTTTCATCGACACCTACTTCCGCACCTATCCGGGCACCTATTTCACCGGCGACGGCGCGCGCCGCGACGAGGACGGGTATTACTGGATCACCGGTCGCGTCGACGACGTGATCAACGTGTCGGGCCATCGCATGGGCACGGCCGAGGTCGAAAGCGCGCTGGTCGCACATCCGAAAGTCGCGGAAGCCGCCGTGGTCGGCTGTCCGCACGAGATCAAGGGCCAGGGCATCTATGCCTACGTCACGCTCAAGGCAGGGGAGGAGCCGAGCGAGGCATTGCGCAAGGAACTGATCGCCTGGGTGCGCAAGGAGATCGGCCCGATCGCAAGCCCCGATTTCCTGCAATGGGCGCCGAGCCTGCCGAAGACGCGCTCGGGCAAGATCATGCGGCGGATCCTGCGCAAGATCGCCGAGAACCAGCCCGAGGCGCTCGGCGACACCTCCACGCTCGCCGACCCCTCGGTGGTCCAGAGCCTGGTGGATGAGCGACTGGTGCGATGAAGCCGGGATACGGGATTCGCGATTCCGGATCCCGGGTGTTGGTGGACGCAGGGCGATCCCGGATGGGCGTCTCGATGAGCATTACCCGATTCCGCATTCCGAATTCCCGATCCCCGCTCCCATGCGCGAAGTCCTGATCGCCGACGACCATCCGCTGTTCCGTGACGCGCTCAAGCGCGCGGTCGCGCAGGCGGTGCCGGACGCCCGCCTGATCGAAGTCGAGGACGTCGCGTCGCTGCAGGTGGCGGTCGATGCCCATCCGGAACTCGAACTGCTGCTGCTCGACCTGCAGATGCCGGGCGCCTCGGGGTTCTCCGCGCTGGTGCACATCCGACACCAGCATCCGGGCCTGCCGATCATCGTGGTCTCGGCGCACGAGCAGGCCGCGGTGATCCGGCGCGCGATCGCGCACGGCGCCTCGGGCTACATCCCGAAATCGACCGCGGCCACGCAGATCGTCGAAGCGGTGTCGAAGGTGCTCGATGGCGACCTCTGGGTGCCGCCGAGCGTGCGCGGCGCGGGCAGTCGGCTGCGCGAGGACGAGGCCAACGCCGCGACGCAGGTGTCCGGTCTCACGCCGCAGCAGTTCCGCGTGTTCGGCATGATCGCCGACGGCCTGCTCAACAAGCAGATCGCCTACGAACTGGGCGTGTCGGAAGCGACCGTGAAGGCGCACATGACCGCGATCATGCGCAAGCTCGGCGTGTCCAACCGCACCCAGGCCGCGCTGCTCGCGAGCCATCTCGCGATCGAGGCCGATGCGCTCGGACCGGACACCGAACCCGCGCGCGAATGACGCTCAGGGCGCGGGGGACGGCGATGCCTGCCGCCCGAGTTGCGACACCAGCGCGCGCAGCGCGGCCGGCTTGACCGGCTTGCGCAGCAGCGGATAGCCCAGCGAACGCGCGCGTTCGGCCAGTTCAGGGCTGGTGTCTGCGGTCAGCAGCGCGCCGGGCGGCCCGGGCGGGCACGCGGCGCGCAGCAGGTCGAGCGCGGCGAGGCCGTCTTCGCCCGCATCGAGGTGGTAGTCGACCAGCAGCAGGTCCGGACGCCGCGCGAGCAGCGCGCGACGCGCGTCCTCGGGCGTCAGCGCGAGGTCGCAGGTGACGCCCCAGCGCGTCAGCAGCGCGTGCATGCCCTCGAGGATCGTCGCGTCGTTGTCGAGGCAGAGCACGTGCAGGCCGCCGACACGGATGTCGTCGCCGCCCGCGACCCGCTGGCTGGTCGGCATGATCGGAGGCGCGACGCAGCGCGCGACTTCGAGCGCGAACACGCTGCCGCGCCCCGCCACCGAACGCACCGTGATGCGGTGCCCGAGCAGGCGCGCCATGCGGTCGCAGATCGAGAGTCCGAGTCCGAGCCCCTTCTCGCCCCATGGCGAGGCATGGCTGCCGCGGTGGAATTCGTCGAACACGCTGCGCAACTGCTCGGGCGGTATGCCCGGGCCGCTGTCCCAGACTTCGATGCGCAGGTACGGGCCGGCGCGCCGGGCGCCGCAGACCACGCCGCCGCTGCGCGTGTAGCGCAACGCGTTGGCGAGGAAGTTCTGCAGGATCCGGCGCAGCAGCTGGGCGTCGCTGCGCACCCACGCACGGCTCGGCACGATGCGCAGGCGCAGGCCGCGCGTCGCGGCGAGCACGCCGAACTGGTGCTGCAGGGTTTCGAACACGTCGGCCAGCGCGACATCGGCGACCTCGACGCGGTACTTGCCCGCTTCGAGGCGCGAGGCTTCGAGCAGCGCTTCGAGCAGGTCCTCGGTCGCCTTGAACGAGGCGTCGATGCGCTCGGCCAGCACGCTGCTGTCCGGATCGAGCGCCTGATGGCGCAGCGCCGAGGCGAACAGGCGTGCCGCGTTGAGCGGCTGCAGCAGGTCGTGGCTCGCGGCCGCGAGAAAGCGCGTGCGCGACTGGTTCGCGGCCTCCGCCTGCCGCACCGCACGCCGCTGGGCGACCAGCGCGAGTTCGAGTTCGCCGGTGCGCTGCACGACGCGTTGCTCGAGCGTCTCGTTCACTTCGCGCAGCGCGTTCTCGACATGCTTGTAGGGCGTGATGTCGCTGAAGGTCGTGAGGTAACCGCCGCCCGGCAGCGGATCGCCGCGCGTTTCGATCATGCGACCGTCGCTGCGCTCGCGCACGTAGACGTGCGGCGTGCCGCGCCGCAGGTGGTGCATGCGCCGGCGCACCTGCAGCTCGACCTCGCCCGGACCGAGCAACCCGCGCGCGGCGTTGTGGCGGATCAGGTCGGCGACCGGGCGACCGACGTACACGTAGCCTTCCGGGTAGTCGAACAGGTCGAGGTAGCGCCGGTTCCACGCGACGATGCGCAGATCGCGGTCGACCACGCTGATGCCCTGCGCCATGTTGTCGAACGTGACGCTCAGGAGCTCGCGGTTGAAGCGCAGTTCCTGCGACGCCTCGTCGAGCAGGGTGGCGGCTTCGGACAGGTCGAGGCCGGTGCCGCGCAGCGCGCTGGTCAGCATGCGCCGCGCCGAGGCTGCGCCGATCGCGCCGGCCAGCGTGCGTTCGGTGTACTGCACGAGTGCGCGATCGGCGACGCTCTCGGGCGTCAATGCGTGTCCACTCGCCTGCGCGTAGTCGGCGAACGCGCGCGCGGCGTTGCGCTCGCCGAGGATGCGTTCGGCGATGGCCACGAGATCGGCCACGCGCACGCGCCCGCCCCATTCGCCGACGCCGCTCGCGCGCGAGGCGAACGGGTCGAGGAAGCTCGCCGCGCGCAGGCGCTCCTCGACGCCGGGCCGGAAGCGCAGCGACACGAAAACGCAGCCCGCGACGTTGACCAGCAGCGACCAGAACGCGCCGTGCGTGACCGGATCCCAGCCGCTCATCATGAACAGCGCGTGCGGCTTGAGCCAGGTTGCGCCGAACGGACCGTGCGTCACCCAGCCGGTCGACAGCCAGCCCGCGAGCGCGAGCGAGGGCAGCAGCAGGGTGTAGAGCCACATGCCGAAGCCTGCGCAGAGGCCCGCGATCACGCCGATGCGGCTGGCGCCACGCCAGTACAGGCCGCAGACGATCGAAGGCGCGAACTGCGCCACCGCCGCGAATGCGAGCAGGCCGATCGCCGCGAGGTTCTGTGAATGGGTGGTATTGCGGTAGTAGGTGAATGCGAGCAGCGCGAGCAGCACGATCACCACGCGGCGCATGCGCAGCACCAGCAGCGACAGGTCCGCGCGCTGCTCCAGCTTGAGCGCGCGCACGCGCAGCAGCAGCGGCATCATGAGGTCGTTGCTGACCATCGTCGCGAGCGCGACCGACGCGACGATGACCATGCCGGTCGCGGCCGAAAAGCCACCGATGTAGGCGAACACGCCGAGCAGGTGGTCGCCGTTGGAGAGTGGCAGCCACAGCAGCCAGGCGTCCGCCGCGATCTCGCCGCTGCCCGGCGCGCGCGCGCCCGCGGCGACGATCGGCAGCACCAGTGCCGAGATGACCAGCAGGTAGAGCGGGAACATCCAGCGCGCGCGGCGCAGGTCCGCGGGGTTCTCGCATTCGACCACTGCGACCTGGAACTGGCGTGGCAGGCAGAAGATCGCCGCCAGCGCGAGTCCGGTCTGCGCGAGGAAGCCGGTCGGCAGCCCCGACGCGGCGGCCGCTTCGATCGGCGCGGTGAAATCGGCGAGCCCGCCACCCGCGTGCAGCGCGTAGACCCCGACCGCGACGAACGCGGCCAGCTTGACGATCGACTCCACCGCGATCGCGAGCATCATGCCGTGGTGGTGTTCGGTCGCGTCGATGCCGCGGGTGCCGAACAGGATCGAGAACACCGCGAGCAGCAGCGCGACGTAGAGCGCGCTGTCGCCGAGCCAGTTCGGATGCGTGCCGACCGCGCCGGTCAGCACGTCGAAGCTCATCGAGACGGCCTTGAGTTGCAGCGCGAGGTAGGGCACCGCGGCGGTCACCGCGATCACCGTCACGAGTGCCGCGAGCGCGTGGGACTTGCCGAAGCGCGAGGCGATGAAGTCCGCGATCGAGGTGACGTTGCGTTCCTTGGCGACGAGCACGAGGCGCTCGAGCAGGCCGAAGCCGAACACGAACAACAGGATCGGGCCCAGATAGATCGGCAGGTAGGAAAGCCCGTCGCGCGCGGCGCTGCCGACGGCGCCGTAGAACGTCCAGGACGAGCAGTACACCGCGAGCGCGAGGCTGTAGACGATCGGCCGCAACCATGCGCGCGCGGGATAGAGCGGATGGCGGTCGCCGAAATACGCGATCGCGAACAGCGCGGCCACGTAGGCCACCGACACGAGCATCAAGAGCCAGCCGGGGATCATCGCGCCTCCTCCACCCGCGTGCATTGTAGGCGCGATGGGCGCCGCGCGGCCCTTGACGCCGGCCACCGCCGCGCCAAGCATGGCGGCATGACCGCGCCGGTGCCGATCCCGTTTTCCACCGCTCCCGCGCGAGCGCCGGCGCTCGGCGACGAGGTGCATGTCTGGCACCTCGGCCACGCCGGTACGCGTCCGTCCGAGGTCGCTGTGCACGCGCGCGCAGCGCTGGATGGCCTGCTGTGCATGTATGCCGACCTCGCCTGCGCGCCCGCGATCGAGCGCGGCGCGCAAGGCAAGCCGTTCGCTCCCGCGCTCGGCGACCTCGAGTTCAACCTGAGCCACGCCGGTTCCGACGTGCTGCTCGCGTTCGCGCGCGGTCAGCCGGTCGGCGTCGATCTCGAGCGCGTCGACCGGCGCGTCGCGCTCGATGCGATCGCAGCGCGCCACTTCGCGCCGTCCGAGGCGCGCGCGCTGGCCGGGCTCGAACCGGGTGCGCGGCGCGAGCGGTTCCTCGAGCTGTGGACGCGCAAGGAAGCCGTGCTCAAGGCACTCGGCGAAGGCCTCTCGTTCGGGCTCGCGCGCGTCGAATTCGATCTCGATGCGGACGCGCGGGCCGGCGCCCTGCAGGGCGTGCTCGCGCATCCGGAGTGGCGGCTGCACGCGCTCGCGCCCGCCCGCATGCTGGTCGGGGCGCTGGCCTGGCGCGGCCCACCACGCGCGGTGCGTGCCTTCATGCTGCCGCATGCGCGGCTTGCGACGCTCGCGCGCGCGCGGACGTCCTTGTGAGCACGATGGCAGACGGACAGACCCCCATGGCGGACGGCTCCCGCGCAGTCGCGGGCTTCGGCCAGGCGCTCGACCGCCTCACGCTGGAACGCGCGAAGCGTGGCGACATGTCGGCCTACGCGGCGATCTACGAGCGTTTCGGCAGCGCCTGTTACACGCTCGCGCTGCGCGTGCTCGGCGAGCCGGCGGCGGCCGAAGACATCGTGCAGGACGTGTTCCTGAAGATGTTCGCGACGCTGCGCGGTTACCGCGGTGACGCGCCGTTCGGCGCCTGGCTCAAGCGCATGACCGCGAACGCCACGATCGACGTGGTGCGCGCGCGGCAGCGCTTCCGCGGCGACGATGTCGAGGCGCTGTTCGAGGCGATGCCGGTCGCGGCCTCGGCGGCCGAGGATCGGGCCGATGCATGGTCGCTGCTGGCGCGCCTGCCCGAGCGGGTGCGCGCGGTGGTGATCCTGCACGAGGTCGAGGGCTACACCCACCGCGAGCTGGCCGAGCTGTTCGGACAGAGCGAGAGCTGGTCGAAGTCGATCCTCGCGCGCGCGCTGAAGCGACTGGGCAACGACGATGGCTCCGCGATCGCGGAGTTCGAACCATGATGGAGTGCGTGGCATGAGTCAGGGCGTGGATTTTTCCAGGCTGCCGGAGTTCACCCCGGATCGGGCATTGTGGTCGCGCATCTGCGCGGCGCATGCGGCGCGTCAGCGACGTCGCCGCGGGTTCTTCGGTGCGGGCGGTGCGGCGATTGCCGCGGCCGTGCTCGCGGCAGTGCTGGCTTTGCCGCGCGCGCCCTCGCCCGACGCCCGCATCGACGCGGTGGCGGCGGGGGAACGCGAATCGCGCCTGCTCGAGGCCGAATGGCTTCGCGTCGCGGCCGAAGCGCGCCCGTTGCCGACCGCGCGGCTGCGCGCGATCGATGTCGCGTTGCAGGCGGCCTACGACCGCGGCGCGCGCGCCGAGGAAGTCGCGCCGCTCTGGCAACAGCGCAACCAGGCCCTGCGCGGGTTGCTGGTTCGCGCGCAGGACGGCATGGGCCGCGAAACAGTCGCGACGCTCACCCGCATTTGAATTCGACCAGATCGCTGTACGGAGAGACCATGAAGACCCCCACGATGTATTCCCCGCGCCGTCCGGCCGGCGCGTTGGCCCTGCTGGTCGCGCTCGCGTGTGGCGCGACCTCGCCCGCATTCGCCGCCGACGCGCAGGTGGAGCAGCGCCTGCGCGGCGAACTCGATGCGATCATGACCGAGCTGATCCAGAGCGGCGCATTCGACGGCGAGCGCTCGCTCGACGTCGACACGCCCGCGCGACGCGTCGCCGACCTCGGGCTGCTGGTGGACAGCGCGCACGCCGGTGAACACGGATTGCGCGTCCTCGCGGTGACGCCAGGTGGCGGCGCGGAGCGGATCGGACTGCGCGCGGGCGACACGCTGCTCGCGCTCAACGGCACCTCGCTCGCCCGCGCCGACGGTGGCGCCACCTTGCGTCGGAGCGTGGACGCGTTGCCGGACGGCAGCCCGCTGGCGTTCTACGTGCAGCGCGAAGGCACGACGCAGACGTTGTCCGGTCCGCTGCGCAGCATCGAGCTGCCACCGATGCGGCTCACGGTCGGTTCCGGCACGCAGCTCGCGGCCGCGTCGCCTGCAGTGCGCACGGCCGACCGTCGCGATGACGCGGTGGCCGGCTGCGGCCGCATCAGCGATTTCGACACCGCGCCGAGGCAGCAGCAGTTGCACGCGGCCAGGATCATCAGCATCGACGGCACCACGCCGGGACCGGATGGCGCGAAGTCGTATCGCGTGCCGGCCGGCTCGCACGTGGTCAAGGTGGCCGAGGACATCGAGAGCCGCTACCTCGGCTTCAGCGACCGCGCGCGCGCTTCGGGCCCGGCAACGCAGCGCTACAAGACCTTGACGATCGAGGTTGCGCCGGACACGACGACGCTCGTCGCGGCGCGCCTGGTTCCCGAGCAGCGCGACAACCCGAGTGGCGGCGCCTACTGGGAACCGGTCGCCTGGAAGCAGGTCGACGAGGCGTGTCGCTGAGCCCGCGAACCGGGTGCGGGATTGCGAGTGAGCGGGGATCGGGTCGGCTGGCCCCTCTCGCTTTCGAACGATGATTGCGATGGGGCTCGCTTGCCGGTATGCAGCCGGCAGCCGAGCCCTTTATGCTTTCGCCGAATCCCGAATCGGGCTCCGAGTGACTGCCCTCAGCGTCAACGTCAACAAGATCGCGGTGCTGCGCAATTCGCGCGGGCACGCCTGGCCGGATCCGGTCGTCGCCGCGCGCGTCGCGGTCGAGGCCGGTTGCCATGGCATCACCGTGCATCCGCGGCCCGACCAGCGGCACATCCGCGTCGACGACGTCGAGCGCATCGCGCGCGTGCTCGGCGGCGTCGAGTACAACCTCGAGGGCAATCCGTTCGCGCCCGCGCGTGGGAGCTATCCGGGCTTCATCGAACTCGTGCGGCGCGTGCGACCCGCGCAGGCGACGCTGGTGCCCGATGGCGACCAGCAACTGACGTCCGACCACGGCTTCGATCCCGTGCACGACGCTGCGCGGCTTGCGCCGGTGGTGCGCGAACTCAAGGGCTCGGGATGTCGCGTCAGCGTGTTCGTCGATGCAGGCTGCGACGGCCTCGAGCGCCTCGCGCAGATCGGTGCGGATCGCATCGAGATCTACACCGAGCCCTATGCGGCCGCGTTCGCACGCGGCGATCACGCGGGCGCGCTTGCGGACTGCGTGCACAGCGCCGAACGCGCGCGCGCGGCCGGGCTCGGCGTCAATGCGGGCCACGACCTCGACCAGCGCAACCTCGGCGCATTGAAGCGCGCGATCCCGTTCCTCGCCGAAGTCTCGATCGGGCACGCGCTGTTTTCCGAGGCGCTCTACGACGGCCTTGCGCCGACCGTGCGCAACTATCTCGCGATCTTGTCGGATTGATGCAGGTCGCGTGGTGGCGACGGTGCGGGACGGCGCGGGACGGCGAGTCGACGGTCACGACCGTCGCTGCCGCAGCCGTGTAGGAGCGCACCCTGTGCGCGATCGCGGAGACCCGACCCTCGTCAGGCGGCCGGTTTGCTGCGCGGATCGCCCACAGGGTGGGCTCCTACGGACCGGCGCCAGGGTGGTTCCCGAGGGTCGCACGCGCGGCAATGAAAAACGGCGCCGCGTTGCCGCGGCGCCGTCAGGTCCGACACGCCGAACGGGCTTATTCCCCGCCTGCGCCGGTCGTGATGAAGCCGATCTTGACCATGCCGGCGACCTTCGCGTCGGCCATCACGGTCGCGATCTTCTGGTACTGCGTCGTCTTGTCCGCGCGGATCTGGAGTTCCGGCTGCGGGCTCTTCTGCGCGGCGACGCGCAGCTGCGCCTGCAGGATCGCCTCGGTCACCGGTTCGTCGTTCCAGAACAGGTCGCCGTTTTCCTTCACCGCGAGGTCGATCGGATCCGGAGGATTGGTGTCCTGCGTATTCGGATTCGCCTGCGGCAGGTCGATGCGGATCTTGTGCGACATCAGCGGCGCCGTGATCATGAAGATGATCAGCAGCACCAGCATCACGTCGACGAGCGGCGTGACGTTGATTTCCGCCATCGGGCCGCCGCCCGAACCACCCGAACTCATGGCCATGGCTTACTTCCTCGCGGCGGCGACCGGGACTGCGCCACCATCGACGCGCGAGCCGGTCGCGAAGAAATCGTGCAGGTCGTGCGCGAATTCGTCGAAACGTGCGTAGATCACGCGGTTCTGGCGCACGAAGAAGTTGTACGCGAGCACCGCGGGAATCGCGACGAACAGGCCGAACGCGGTCATGATCAGCGCCTCGCCGACCGGACCCGCGACCGCTTCCATCGACGCATTGCCCGACGCGGCGATCTTGATCAGCGCGTGGTAGATGCCCCAGACGGTACCGAGCAGGCCGACGAACGGAGCCGACGAGCCGACCGTTGCGAGCACCGTCATGCCGCCCTCCAGGCGCAGGCTCTCGCGAGCGACGGCCTGGCGCAGCGCGCGGTCGATGAACTCGGAACGATTGAGCGCCTCGACCAGGCGGCTGCCTTCGTTGCGCTGGTGGTGCGCAGCAGCCTGCGCCGCATCGAGCGCGATCTTCGAGAACGGTTCGCCCTTGGGCTGGTCCTCGAGGAAGCGCACGGCGTCCTGCGCCGAGGGCGTGTCCCAGAACGTATTGATGACCTTCTCCATGCGCGCCCGGATCATCGAGTTGCGCAGGAAGTTGGCGACGATGAAGTAGATCGACGCGATCGACATCACGCAGAGCGTGATGAAGACGATCCAGCCCAGGACGTCGAAGTTCTGGATCAGGTCGGCGAAGCCCATCTGGCTCATCGCGGCGGCGTTGTTGCCGCCGCCCGGCGCCGGAATGACAGCAGGCTGAGCCGCTGCGGGGGTCTGAGAGGCATCTTGCTGCATGGCTCTACCTTAATTTGACAGATTGAACTCGATCGGAACCAAGGCATACCCACGGCTGGGTTTGCCACCCTTTGAACCCGGATTGAACTTCCAGGTCTTCACTGCAGTGATCGCGGCCTGATCGAGCAGCCGCGAACCGCTGGATTTTTCGACCGTGACGTCTTCCGGCGTGCCGTCGAGGCCGACCAGGACCTTCAGGATCACCTTGCCCTGCTGGCGCTGACGCACCGCCTGCGGCGGATACTTCGGCGGGCGCATCCTACGGTAGCTGATGTTTTCGCTCGGCGCGATGTCGGCCGGCGGCGCCGGCGGTGCCGGTGGCGCCGGAGGCGGCGCCGGTACCGACATCGGCGATGCCTCTTCGGTCACGACAGGCGGCGGCGGCTCCGGTGGTGGCGGAGTCGGTGGCGGCTTGATCTTCTCGATCACCTTCGGCGGCGGCTTCTTCGGCGGCTCCGGCGGCGGTGGCGGTGGCGGTGGCGGCGGCGGCGGCGGTTCGATGAACTCGACCGTGACCTTGCGGTCGATGGCCTTGTCCTTCGGAGGCGGCGGGGCGACCGGCGCCATCATCATCGCGAACGCGAATGCATGCAGCGCGAACGCGCTTGCGAACGCAGTGACGCGCCGCCAGCTGAACGAAGAGTCGCCGCCAGATTGGTAGGTATCAGCCATCAGTGTTGACCAACGAGAGTGTGTCTGTGCGGCTGCGCGGGCAGCGCCGTCGATTCAAGCCCCGGTTCCCCCAGGGGGCCTGAGCGCGGTGAGCGGGGCACGGTACAACACACCGTGCCCCCGCGACAAGCGGCGCGACCGCGCCAGACGTACATGATTATGGAGTTGTGTTTCGATCCTTGCGCACCGGCTTTGCGCATGCGTGCAATTCGCACCCGCCGTCGGCAAGGTGCGCATCGGATTCGCGTGCGTCGCGGCGTGCAGGCTTCGTCCGGCCGCCTGTTCAGTTCTTCCTGGCTCGTTTGATTTTCACGCCCCCGGTCGCTGCCTTGATGCGCTGGTCGGCCATCACTTTCGTGCTCGGAAACGCCTGCGCCTTGCGCCAGTCCGCGAGCGCCCCGGCGTCCTGGCCGAGGTCGTTCTTGGCGTCTCCACGCAGCAGGTAGGCCTCGCCCTCCTGGCGCAGGCTGCCGCGCGAGATCGCGCGATCCAGCGCCGCGATCGCATCGGCCGATTTCTCGCCGTAATAGAGGAGATACCCGAGCTGGTAGTCGACGTTGCCATCCTGCCCGAGCGGCGCGGCCTTGGTGTAGCCCTCGATCGCGCAGGCGTCGTCTTCGGCCTGGCTGCAGACATCGCCCATGAGCTTGTAGTTGTCGTAGTTCTTCTCGATCACGCCCTTGGAGAAACCTTCCTTCATCAGGGCCGCCGCTTCCTTCGGGTTCTCGGCGTTCGCGTAGAGCTTGGAGAGCTGGGTGTAGTCCTCGCCGGTCGTGATGAGTCCCTGCGACTTGGCGCGCGCGAGCACTTCGAGTGCCTGCGGCAACTTGTCGCCCTGGATGTAGATCGTGGCGAGCTGGTTGACGAGCTTCTTGTCGTTGGGGTTCTTCGCGAGTTGCTCCTGCACGATCTTCGCGGCCTCGTCGTACTGGTCGAGCTCGAAGTAGCTCGCCATCAGGATCTGGGTCCAGCTGTCGTTGGCGGTGTCGGTCATCGACATCGCCTTCTTCATCGTGTCGATCGCGGGCTGGAACTGGTCGAGGCGATAGTGCACGTTCGCTTTCAGCGCGAGTTCGTCGGCGGTCTGCTTGCCGGTGAGCTTTTCCCATTCGGCCAGCGTCACGAGCGCGTCCTGGTACTTCTCTTCCTGCACCTGCGTCTGCGCGAGCGCATACACGAGCTGGAACTGCCCGTCGTTGGGCAACGCGTCGAGCGCGATCGCCGCCTTGTACTCGCTGATCGCCTGCTCGCCCTGCTCGCGGTCCCAATGGATCTGCGCCATCAGCTGGTGCGCGAACGCGAGCGCGTACTTGCTCGCCTTGCCGTCATCGAGCACCTTGCGGATCAGCGGTTCGGCTTCGTCGGCCTTGCCTTCGTTGACGAGGTCGGTCGCCTTGTTGAGGTTCTTCTGGTCGCGCTCGGACATGCTGACCTTCGGATCCTTGCGCGTCGCGTCCGGATACTCGTTCGCCTTCTTGTCCCTGGCGCCGGCGAGCGCCGAGCCGAACGCGAGTGCGGCGAGGCACAGGATCGTGAGGAACCGCTTCGTGAGCTTCATGTCGTACCCCTTGCACATACGAAGAGCGTCGCAGTTTGGCTCGCGACGAAAAAAATGAGCGCCGAGGTTACCGCCGCGTCCGTGAACGGCACAAGCGCGCGTCGGGACCGGCGCTGCTGCGATGCAACAGCGCCGGCATCGATCACACGTCGAGGTTCGCCACGCGCAATGCGTTCTGTTCGATGAATGCGCGACGCGGTTCGACCACGTCGCCCATCAGCGTCGAGAAGATCTGGTCGGCCGCGACCGCGTCCTCGATGCTGACCTGCATGAGCCGGCGCGAGTCGGGATTGACCGTGGTTTCCCAAAGCTGCTCGGGGTTCATTTCACCGAGACCCTTGAAGCGCTGGATCGTGCGTCCGCGGCGGGCCTCTTCCATCAGCCAGTCGTAGGCCTGGCGGAAGCTCGTGACCGGCTGGGTCTTGTTGCCGCGCCGCACCAGCGCACCGGGCCGGACGAGTCCGGCGATGCGACTCGCGGCCTCGACGATCGGGCGGAACTCGGGCGCGGTCAGGAACGTCGCCGCCAGCATCTGCGTGTGCCGCAGACCGTGCTGGTCGCGCTCGATCACGAGCGCGGCGGACTGGCCCTCGCCTGCCGCCTGTGCGCTCAGGGTGTAGCGCGGACGCCCGAGTCCACTGCCGTCGAGCGCGCTGCGCAGGCGATCGATCCAGGACTCGACGGCGGCATCGTCCTGCCACCCGTCGGCCGGCAACGGTGTCTCGAGCAACGCGCCGAGGAAGATCGCGTCGAAACGGAACGCGAGGCGGTCGATCTGATCGAGGGCCGCACGCCATGCCGACATCAACTGCTCGAGCCCGGTGCCGCTGACGGCGGGCGCGTCGGGGTCGTAGGCGAGTTCGGCGCCGTCGACCGCGTTCGAGATCAGGTACGCGTTGAGCGCCGCATCGTCCTTGAGATAGAGCTCCTGCTTGCCCTGCTTGAGCTTGTACAGCGGCGGCATGCCGATGTAGACGTGGCCGCGCTCGATCAGCACGGGCATCTGGCGGTAGAAGAAGGTCAGCAGCAGCGTGCGGATGTGGGAGCCGTCGACGTCCGCATCGGTCATGATGATGATGCGGTGGTAGCGCAGCTTGTCGATGTTGAACTCGTCCTTGCCGATGCCGGTGCCGAGCGCGGTGATCAGGGTGCCGACCTCGGCCGACCCCAGCATGCGGTCGAAGCGCGCGCGCTCGACGTTGAGGATCTTGCCCTTGAGCGGCA
>DAIOWG010000047.1:0-13264 GCA_036758645.1 Dokdonella sp.
GTGGCCCCGGTGCAGCCGGGCCGCATGCTGTACGAGATCGAAGGCGTCGCCGAGGTCGAGGCGCGCGAGGCATTCCGCCTGGCCGCGGCCAAGTTGTCGGTGCAGACCCAATTCGTGGCCCGGACGGTGCTGTGATGGAACTCAAGGAACTCCGCCAGAAGAACGCGAAGCAGCTTTCCGAGCACCTGCTCGAGCTGCGTCGCGAGCAGTTCAACCTGCGCATGCAGAAGGGCTCCGGCCAGCTGTCGCAGACCCACCAGTTCGGCCGCGTCCGTCGCGAGATCGCGCAGGTCAAGCACCTGCTCGGCGCAATGGACAAGGGACAGTGACCATGAGCGATAACGAGAAAGTCCAGCGCACCCTCGAAGGTCGCGTCGTCAGCAACAAGATGCAGAAGACCGTGACGGTGCTGCTCGAGCGCCAGGTGCAGCACCCGCTGTACGGCAAGATCGTGCGCCGCTCGACCAAGGTCCATGCGCATGACGAAGGCGGCGAGTGCAGGGAAGGCGACGTCGTCCGCATCGCGGAATGCCGGCCGCTGTCGAAGACCAAGAACTGGCGCGTCGTGAAGATCGTCACGCGCGCTGAAGCATGAGCGTGGCAGGGCTGGAGGAGAAGGCGACATGATCCAGATGCAGACCACGCTGGCCGCGGCGGACAACAGCGGCGCACGCGAACTGATGTGCATCAAGGTGCTTGGCGGATCCAAGCGCCGCTACGCGCAGATCGGCGACGTGATCAAGGTGTCGGTGCGCGAGGCGATTCCGCGCGGAAAGGTCAAGAAGGGCGAGGTCTACGATGCCGTGGTCGTGCGCACCCGCAAGGGCGTGCGCCGCGCGGATGGTTCGCTGATCCGGTTCGACGGCAATGCTGCCGTGCTGCTGAACAACAAGCTCGAGCCGATCGGCACCCGCATCTTCGGACCGGTCACGCGTGAGCTGCGCAGCGAGCGTTTCATGAAGATCGTCTCGCTCGCGCCTGAAGTACTGTAACGAGGTCGATGTCATGAATCGTATCCGCAAGGGCGACCAGGTCCTGGTGATCGCCGGCAAGAACAAGGGCCAGAAGGGCGAGGTGACGCGCGTCGCGGGCGATTCCGTGTACGTGCAGAACATCAACCTGGTCAAGCGCCACACCAAGCCGAATCCGCAGGCCAACCAGCCTGGCGGCATCGTCGAGCGCGAAGCGCCGATCCATATCTCCAATGTCATGCTTTTCAACACCGCCACCGGCAAGGGTGAGCGCGTGGGCTACAAGACGCTCGATGATGGGCGCAAGGTCCGCGTGTATCGCTCGTCCGGTGAAGTGGTCGATGCCTGAGGTCCGCTGAAATGAGCCGCCTAGAGAAGATCTACAAAGAACAGGTCGTGCCGAAGCTGACTGAGCGCTTCGGCTACGCCAACCCGATGCAGGTGCCGCGTCTCGAGAAGGTCACGCTGAACATGGGCGTGGGCGAGGCCGTGGGCAACAAGAAGATCCTGGAGAACGCGGTCGCCGACATGGCGAAGATCGCGGGCCAGAAGCCGATCATCACGTTGTCGCGCAAGGCGCATGCAACGTTCAAGATCCGCGAGAACTGGCCGATCGGCTGCAAGGTGACCCTGCGTCGCCATCGCATGTACGAGTTCCTGGATCGACTGATCAACATCTCGCTGCCGCGAGTGCGCGATTTCCGCGGCATCTCCGGGCGTTCGTTCGATGGCCGCGGCAATTTCAACATGGGCCTGAAGGAACAGATCATCTTCCCCGAGATCGACTTCGACCAGATCGACGCACTGCGCGGCATGGACATCGCGATCACGACCTCGGCCCGCACGGACGACGAAGCGAAGGCGCTGCTCGAAGCCTTCAGCTTCCCGTTCCGCAACTGACCGCGACCGCCTACCAGGATCCAGGAAATGGCCAAGACCTCGATGATCAACCGCGATCTCAAGCGCACGAAGCTCGTGAAGCGGCATGCCGCCAAGCGCGCCGAGCTCAAGAAGATCGTCTCCAGCGCCACCGCCTCGTATGACGAGCGGATGGATGCAGCGGTCAAGCTGCAGAAGCTGCCGCGTGATTCCAGCCCGTCGCGCCAGCGCAATCGCTGTGCGCTGACCGGCCGACCGCGCGGCGTCTACGCGAAGTTCGGGCTCGGGCGCAACAAGCTGCGCGAAGCGACCATGCGCGGCGACGTGCCGGGCCTGCGCAAGGCGAGCTGGTAACACGACTGATTGGTGATTCGTGATCCGGAACGGCGTGTCCTTGCCGATCCGAAGCACCAATCACGAATCACCACCCGGATTCCCCCGGATATCGATGCTAATCAGGAATTGACACATGAGCATGACTGATCCCATCGCCGACATGTTCACGCGCATCCGAAATGCGCAGCTCACGGGCAAGAGCACCGTGGCCATGCCGGCGTCCCGCGTCAAGCACGCGATCGCCAACCTGCTGAAGGACGAGGGCTACATCGCCGACGTCCAGGCCCTCACTGCCGACGGCAAGCCCAAGCTCGAGATCGCGCTCAAGTACCACATGGGCAAGCCGGTCATCGCGCGCATCGAGCGCATCAGCCGCTCGGGACTGCGCGTGTACCGCGGCAAGGACGAGCTGCCGAAGATCCTCAACGGGCTCGGCATTTCGATTGTTTCCACGTCGTCCGGGATCATGACCGACGCACAGGCCCGCAAGAAGGGTCTGGGTGGCGAAGTCATCGGTCTGGTCGCCTGAGTTTCTTGGAGAACCAGAACATGTCACGCGTTGCCAAGAAACCCATTCCCCTGCCCAAGGGCGTCGACTGCCAGGTCAAGGCCGACGCGATCACCGTCAAGGGCCCGAAGGGCACGCTCGAGATGGCAGCTCCCGCCGGCGTCGACATCGCGATCGACGGCGGCGAGATCAAGCTCAGCGCGAAGGACCCCGGCGACATGAAGATGGCCGGCACCGCGCGCGCGCTGCTCAACAACATGGTCACCGGCGTCAGCGAAGGCTACCAGCGCAAGCTCGAACTCGTAGGCGTCGGCTACCGTGCCGCGCTCGCGGGCAAGGACCTGAACCTCACGCTCGGGTTCTCGCATCCTGTGGTGTTCCAGGCGCCGGAAGGCATCACGATCGAGGTGCCGGCGCAGACCGAGGTGCTGATCAAGGGAGCCGACAAGCAGCGCGTCGGCGAAGTGGCAGCCAAGATCCGCGCATTCCGTCCGCCGGAACCCTACAAGGGCAAGGGCGTGCGTTACGCGGGCGAGAAGATCACGTTGAAGGAAGCCAAGAAGGCATAAGGACGTTCGACCACCCGGGCGTGGCGATCGCCGCGCTCGCGTACGACGCAATCCCGCTTTCAGCTTCACGGAGAACCACAGTGGAAAAGAACATCGCAAGACTGCGCCGCGCCAAGACCACGCGTTCGCACATTCGCACGCTCGGTGTGCCGCGGTTGTCGGTCCACCGCAGCTCGCAGCACATCTACGCGCAGGTGCAGAGCGCGGACGGCGACAAGGTGATCGCCGCCGCCTCGACCTTGCAGAAGGGCATCGCCGAAGGCCTCAAGGGCACCAAGAACAAGGCTGCCGCCGCTGCGGTCGGCAAGGCCGTCGCCGAAGCCGCGCTCAAGGCGGGTGTCGACAAGGTCGCGTTCGACCGTTCCGGCTATCGCTACCACGGCCGCGTCCAGGCGCTGGCCGATGCGGCGCGCGAGGCCGGACTGAAGTTCTAGCAGCCGGGATCGGGAATTCCGGATCCGGGATTCGGCGAGGACGCCTCGCACCGATACCCGATCCGGGAACCGATGCACTGAAGCAACTACAACTCCAAGCGGCAATGCCGCAAGCAGAAGTCCGCACCGCTGGCCGGGCGGCAACACAGGTGAAACATGGCGAACAACACGAATGACCGCGAGAACAGTGACGGCTTCCTCGAGAAGCTGATCGCCGTCAATCGCGTGGCGAAGACCGTCAAGGGCGGTCGCCAGATGAGCTTCACGGCGCTGACCGTCGTCGGCGACGGCGATGGCCGCGTCGGCTTCGGCTACGGCAAGGCGCGCGAGGTTCCGACCGCGATCGCCAAGGCGATGGAGCGCGCGCGCAAGGCGATGGTCCGCATCGAGCTCAACAACGGCACCCTTTTCCATGCGGTGAAGGCCAACCACGGTGCGGCGCGCGTGTTCATGCAGCCTGCGTCCGAGGGTACCGGCGTGATCGCCGGTGGCGCGATGCGCGCGGTGCTCGAAGTGGTCGGCGTCAAGAACGTGCTGGCGAAGGCCGTCGGCTCGCGCAATCCGATCAACCTCGTGCGCGCCACGATCAATGGCCTGCAGGCGATGGTTTCTCCCGAACGCATCGCGTCCAAGCGCGGCAAGACGATCGACGAGGTACTCGGCAATGGCTAAGGCGAAGACCAACGAAGGCAAGACGATCCGCGTGCGCCTGTTCAAGAGCATCAACGGCTGCCAGGAGCGTCATCGCGTCAGCGTGCGCGCGCTCGGCCTGCGCAAGCTCAACGACGTGCGCGAACTCAAGGATTCGCCCTCGGTGCGCGGCCTGATCAACCAGGTCAGCTACCTCGTTCGCATCGAAGAAAGCGCGTAAGCGCAGTACAACTGGAGTCGACCCCATGCGTCTCAACACACTCAAGCCCGCCGACGGCGCCCGCAAGTCCGGCGTCCGCGTTGGCCGTGGCATCGGTTCGGGCCTCGGCAAGACCGCCGGCCGCGGCCACAAGGGCCAGTTCGCGCGTTCCGGCAAGGGCAAGGTCAAGGCAGGTTTCGAAGGCGGACAGATGCCTCTGCAGCGTCGCCTCCCGAAGGTCGGCTTCCGCTCGCTCAAGGCCTGGAAGGTCGCCGAGGTGCTGCTGTACAAGCTCGACTCGATCAAGGCCGACGTGATCGACTTCGACGCGCTGAAGGCCGCGGGCCTCGTCGAGGCACGCAGCGAGAGCGCGAAGGTCGTCAAGAAGGGCGAAATCAAGCGCGCGATCAAGCTCAAGGGCGTGGCCGTGACGGCCGGTGCCAAGGCGGCGATCGAGGCTGCCGGCGGCAGCGTGGAGTAATCGAGTGGCGTCTTCGCAGTCCAACCCGTTGGCCGCACTCGGCAAGCTGACCGAGCTCAAGCAGCGCCTGCTGTTCGTGGTCGGCGCGCTGGTCGTGTACCGGCTGGGATCGTTCATCCCGCTGCCGGGCGTCGATCCGGAGCAGATGACCGAACTGCTGAAGAGCGCAGGCGGCCTGCTCGACATGTTCAACATGTTCTCGGGCGGCGCGCTGAGCCGCATGTCGGTGTTCGCGCTCGGCGTGATTCCCTACATCTCGGCCTCGATCATCGTGCAGATGTTCGCGGCCGTGATTCCAAGCTGGCAGCAACTGCGCAAGGAAGGCGAGTCCGGCCGGCGCGTGCTGACCAACTACACGCGCGCCGGCACGCTCGCGCTCGCGATCTTCCAGTCGTTCGGCGTCGGCACGATGTTGCAGACGCAGGTCGGCGTGGTCTACGCGCCCGGTCCGGGCTTCGTGTTCACGACCGTGGTCGGGCTCACCGCAGGCACCATGTTCCTGATGTGGCTCGGCGAGCAGATCACCGAGCGCGGCGTCGGCAACGGCATCTCGCTGCTGATCTTCGCAGGTATCGTCGCGGGCCTGCCGTCGGCCGTGGTGCAGACGCTGCGCATGGCGCAGACCGGCGAGATGCCGATCCTGCGCGTGCTGATCGTGTTCGCGATCGTCCTGCTGGTGACCGCGTTCGTGGTGTTCGTCGAGCGCGGGCAGCGCCGGATCACGGTGAACTACGCGCGACGCCAGGGCGGAGCGGGCAAGGCCTACATGAACCAGAGCTCGCACCTGCCGCTGAAGATCAACATGGCGGGCGTGATTCCGCCGATCTTCGCGTCTTCGTTGCTGATGTTCCCGGCGACCGCCGCCACCTGGTTCAACAACGCCAACGAAGTGCGCTGGCTGCAGGTGCTGACGTCCTCGCTCGGCCCGGGCCAGCCGTTGCATCTGCTGATCTATGGCCTGCTGATCGCCGTCTTCGCGTTCTTCTACACCGCGTTGACGTTCAATTCGCAGGAAACCGCCGACAATCTCAAGCGGTCCGGTGCCCTGATCCCCGGGTTGCGTCCCGGCAAGGCGACCGCGGACTACATCGACGGCGTGCTGACCCGTCTCACGGGTGCAGGTGCGGTCTACCTCGTCGCGGTGTGCCTGATCCCGGACATCCTGCAGAACACCTGGCGGGTGCCGTTCTACTTCGGTGGTACCTCGTTGTTGATCGTGGTGGTCGTGGTGATGGACTTCACCGCCCAGATCCAGGCCCACCTCGTGTCGCACCAGTACGGAAACCTGCTCAAGAAGGCGAATTTGCGCGGCCGTTGAGCGGCAAATCATGCAGTAGCCGGGCGTGCCGCCCAGGGGTTTCCCCGCTGCGGCAATCCCGATATAATGTGAAGTTCCCTGCGCATTCAAGCGGTTTTGGAGATCAGAAAGCATGGCACGCATTGCGGGTGTCAATCTGCCGGTTCAGAAGCATGTCGTGATCGGCCTGCAGAGCATTTTCGGCATCGGCCGTTCGCGCGCGAAGAAGGTCTGCGAGACCGCGGGCGTCAATCCGGCGGCCAAGATCAAGGACTTGGCCGAGGCCGAGGTGGACAAGCTGCGCCACGAAGTGGCCAGGTTCACGGTCGAGGGTGACCTGCGTCGCGAAGTCGGCATGTCGATCAAGCGCCTGATCGACCTCGGCACCTACCGTGGCCTGCGCCACCGTCGCGGCCTGCCGCTGCGTGGCCAGCGTACCCGCACCAACGCGCGCACCCGCAAGGGCCCGCGCCGCGCCATCAGGAAGTAAGAGGCCCCATGAGCAAGCCGGCTGCAACCAAGGTCAAGAAGAAGATCAAGCGCGTGGTGACGGACGCCGTCGCCCACGTGCAGGCCTCCTTCAACAACACCATCGTCACGATCACCGATCGGCAGGGCAACGCGCTGTCCTGGGCCACCTCGGGTGGAGCCGGCTTTCGCGGTTCGCGCAAGTCGACGCCGTTCGCGGCCCAGGTCGCTGCCGACAAGGCGGCTCGCGTCGCCGCCGACTACGGCGTGAAGACGGTGGAAGTGCGCATCAAGGGCCCGGGCCCGGGCCGTGAATCGGCCGTTCGCTCGCTGAACAATGCGGGCTTCAAGGTCACCAACATCATCGACGTGACGCCGATCCCGCACAACGGGTGCCGACCGCCGAAGAAGCGCCGGGTCTGACGCCGGCTGCCCCCGTGCGACGGGGGTAGCGGTTGCCGGCCGCCATGGCCGGAACCCGGAACGCATTGCGATCCTCGTCGATCGCGGGAACCAAGGTCCGGCCTTGCATGGCCGGACTTCCACCAAGAGATAGTCACAATGGCTCGTTATATCGGACCCACCTGCAAGCTGGCGCGCCGCGAAGGCGCCGACCTCAGCCTCAAGAGCCCGGCGCGCGCGATCGATTCGAAGTGCAAGCTGGAACAGAAGCCGGGCCAGCATGGCGCCGCCGGCATGAAGCGCGGGCGCCTGTCCGACTACGGCGTGCAGTTGCGCGAGAAGCAGAAGGTCAAGCGCATCTATGGCCTGCTCGAGCGCCAGTTCCGCTCGTACTACACCAAGGCTTCGAGCCAGAAGGGCAATGCGGGCGAGAACCTGCTGCGCCTGCTCGAGGGTCGCCTCGACAACGTCGTCTACCGCATGGGCTTCGCGGTCACCCGCGCCCAGGCCCGCCAGCTCGTTTCGCACGCGGCGGTGCGCGTGAACGGCAAGAAAGTGAACCTGCCGTCCTACCAGGTGCGCCCCGGCGACGAGATCGCGCTGTCCGAGCGTGCGAAGAGCCAGCTGCGCGTGCAGGAAGCCCTGACCGTGTCGCAGGAGATGGACCTCGTGCCGACCTGGATCGAAGTCGATCCGAAGAAGGCCAGCGGCATGTTCAAGGCACTGCCGGAGCGTTCCGACCTTCCGTCGGACATCAACGAAAGCCTGATCATCGAGCTCTACTCGAAGTAACGAGGTCCGGCGCCGCCGGCTTCCGCGGGCAAACATACATTGAAGGGTCCTGCGGGGCCCTTGGAGTCAAGCTCTTATGGCGGGATCGTCAACCACTGTGCTGCGTCCGCGCGGGATCCAGGTCGAGCGCATCGGCGCCGACCGGGCGCGCGTCATCGTCGAACCGCTCGAGCGCGGCTTCGGCCACACGCTCGGCAACGCGCTTCGCCGCGTACTGCTTTCGTCGATCCCCGGCAGTGCGATCGTCGAAGTGGAAATCGACGGCGTGCTCCATGAGTACACCACGCTCGAAGGCCTGCAGGAAGACGTCATCGAGGTGCTGCTCAACCTCAAGGACGTCGCGATCCGCATGCACGGCCAGGATGAGGCGATGCTGAGCCTCAGCAAGAAGGGCAAGGGCGTCGTGACCGCGGCCGACATCAAGGTCGATCATTCGGTCGAGATCGTCAATCCCGACCACGTGATCTGCCACCTGACCAAGGATGTCGCGCTGAACATGCGCCTGAAGGTCGCGCGTGGCGCGGGCTACCAGCCCGCGACGGCGCGTCGGCTGCCGGACGAGGAAGCGCGTCCGATCGGCCGCCTGCAGCTCGATGCCTCGTTCTGCCCGGTTCGCCGCGTCGCCTACAACGTCGAGAGCGCGCGCCTCGAGCAGCGCACCGACCTCGACAAGCTCGTGCTCGACGTCGAGACCAACGGCGCGATCGACGCGGAGGAGGCCGTGCGCAAGGCGGCCGAGATCCTGCAGGACCAGATCAGCGTGTTCGGAGACTTCAGCCGCCGCGAGAGTTCGGATGCGAAGACCGACAAGAGCGGTGTCGACCCGGTGCTGCTGCGTCCGATCGACGACCTCGAACTCACGGTTCGTTCGGCCAACTGCCTCAAGGCCGAAAGCATCTACTACATCGGCGACCTCGTGCAGAAGACCGAAGTCGAGCTGCTCAAGACGCCGAATCTCGGCAAGAAGTCGCTCACCGAGATCAAGGACGTGCTGTACCAGCGCGGCCTGCAGCTCGGCATGAAGCTCGAGAGCTGGCCACCGCCGGGCCTCGTGCACGGCATGCAACTGGGTTGATTGAAAGCAGGCAACAAAGGCAGGGAATCGGGAACGGCGGATAGGGCATCGAAGAGCGGCTGCGGCCGCGAGCGATCCTCCATTCCGGTTCCCGGATTCCCCAAGAAAAGCGGGTAACCGCGGGAAGCCGGACGCAGGCGCCGGTCTCTCATAACAATCGAGATCGAGGATTCCACCATGCGTCACCAGAAGTCCGGCCGCAAGTTCAACCGCACGAGCAGCCACCGCGAAGCGATGTTCAAGAACATGGCCGCGTCGCTGTTCAAGCACGAGCTGATCCGAACCACCCTGCCGAAGGCGAAGGAACTTCGCCGCGTCGCCGAGCCGCTGATCACGCTCGCGAAGGTGGACGGCGTCGCCAATCGTCGCCTCGCGTTCGCGCGCCTGCGCGACAAGGAAGCAGTCGGCAAGCTGTTCGTGGAGCTCGGCCCGCGTTACCGCGAGCGCAAGGGCGGATACCTGCGCCTGCTCAAGTGCGGTTTCCGCGTCGGTGACAATGCGCCGATGGCCTACGTCGAGCTGGTCGATCGCCCGCGCGCGGACGCCGACCAGGCCGCGGATTGAACCCAGGCGGTACACGCGCTGAAAGACCCCGGCATGACCGGGGTTTTTCGTTTCTGATTCCGCCGTCGCATGACGACCGCGGCCCGACCCGCGGACTCGACTGGCTGCTCGGGATCGTGCTCGGCGTCCTCTACGTCGTGGCGATCGTGCTGATGCGCGGCCACCCGCGCATGCTCACGGACGAAGTCAACCACTACCCGCAGATCGCGCTGTTCCTGCGTGGCGACTTCCGCGTGCTGGTCGACTACCTGACGACGATCCCGGGCTACCACGCGCTGGTCGCGGCGCTCATGCGGCTGTTCCGCGCGGAAAGCCTGGATGCCGCGCGCCTCGTGAATGCGGTGTCCGGACTCGTGGCGGCGTGCGGCTTCCACGCGCTGCGCCGGTGGACGTGGCCCGGCACCGAGTCGGTCGCAACCGCGCAGATGCTGGTGCTGCCGATCCTGGTGCCGCTGTTCTTCATCGTCTACACCGACGTGCTCGCGCTTGCGCTGGTCCTGTGGGCCGCCTGGGCCACGCTTCGGGGACGCCACGGGTGGTCGGCCCTATTGCTCGGCGCGCTGGTGTGCGTGCGCCAGAACGCAGTGGTCTGGTCGGGCTTTGCCGCGATGCTCGCGCTGTGGCCAAGCTGGCGGCAGGGCGGATTCGCCGCATGGCGGGAACTCGTGCGAATCGGCTGGCCGTACCTGCTGCCGCTGGCCGGTTTCCTCGGATTCTGGGCCTGGAATGGTTCGATCTCGCTCTCGGCCGGCCAGGCTGCGATGCACCCGGACCTGCAGCTGCACGCAGGCAACGTGTTCCTCGCGCTGTTCCTCGCCGGCGTGCTGTTGCCGTTGCATGTCGTGACGGGCCTGGCGGACTTCGCGAATGCGGTGCGTCGGCGCCACTGGCTGATGCTGTTGCCGATCGGGCTGTTCGCGGCCGTCTGGTTCGGATTCCGTGCCGACAATCCGTACAACACCGCATTGCCGGACTATTACGTGCGCAACGCTTTCCTGCTCGCGGTGGCGGGGGATCCGTTCGTGCGTGCGGCGTTCGCGCTCGTCGTCGCGGCAGCCGCCTGCGCACTCGCGCCGACCCCGTTGCGCCCCGCGCATGCGGCCTGGCTGTACGCGGTCGGCGCGTTCTTCCTCGCCGCATCCTGGCTGGTCGAACAACGCTACGCGCTGGTGCCGCTGGTCCTGTGGCTCGCGTTCCGCCAGCATCGCGCGCTGCTGATCGAGTTGGCGACGTTCGCACTTTGGCTGCTCCTCGCTGTCTTGGTATTCGCGGGAATGATCTCCGACCGGTTCTTCCTGTAGCCTGCTCGGCGCCGAGCGGCAGACGATCGACTTCCATCACGGTGACTGCATGAATCCCAATCCATTCGCCTGGTCCTTCCGCGCGCAATTCCTCGCGGGCGCGCTCGCCTGCGCCGCCTTGCTCGCTTATGCGTTGTACGAGCAGTTCCAGATCGGCCTCGAGCCCTGCCCGAAATGCATCTTCCAGCGCATCGCATTCATCGCCATGGGCGTGTTCTTCCTCGCGGGTGCCGTGCACGGGCCCGGTCGCATCGGCCGCCGCGTCCATGCCGTGCTCGTCGCCGTCGCGGCCGTGGTCGGTTCGATCGTCGCGATCCGCCATCTCGTCGTGCAGTTCACGCCGCAGGATCCACTGATGTCGGGCTGTGGCCCGGGGCTCAACTACCTGCTCGACGCGTTTCCGCTGGCCGAAGCGGTCAAGAAGGCGTTCATGGCCACCGGCGACTGCGGCGAGATCGGCTGGACCTTCCTCGGCCTGACCATGCCGGCCTGGACCCTGATCTGGTACGTGCTGCTCGGCGCGGGAGCGCTCTGGGCCGGATTCCGCCGTCGTCCCGCGGACGCGTCCGGACGCGCCTGAGCACGGCGCCCATAGGCGCCCTCCGCGCGCTGTGGCATCATGGTTTTCCGCAGTGCAGCAAGCGAGGCGCCATGAGCTCGATCGAGCGCAACATCCTGCCGGTCCGCGAGGCGGCGGGATGGTCGCCTTCGTCGTGGCAGGGCAAGCCGCAGGCGCAACAGCCGGTCTACGCCGATCGCGCCGAACTCGCAGGCGCGCTCGAGCGCCTGCAGCAGCTGCCGCCGCTGGTCACGTCCTGGGAAATCCTCGCGCTCAAGCAATTGCTCGCCGATGCGGCCGAGGGTCGGCGCTTCGTGCTGCAGGGCGGCGACTGCGCCGAGAGTTTCGATGACTGCACGTCGCCGCTGATCTCGAACCGGCTCAAGGTCATGCTGCAGATGAGCCTCGTGCTCGTGCACGGCCTCAAGCTGCCGGTGGTCCGCATCGGCCGCTTCGCGGGCCAGTACGCGAAGCCGCGCTCGACCGACATGGAGACGCGCGACGGCGTATCCCTGCCGAGTTACCGCGGCGACCTCGTCAACGGCGCCGCGTTCGACGCGACGGCGCGCCGCGCCGACCCGCAGCGACTGATCCGCGGCCACGCGAGCTCGGCGATGACGATGAACTTCGTGCGTGCGCTCATCGATGGCGGTTTCGCCGACCTGCACCATCCCGAGTACTGGGACCTCGGCTGGGTCGAACATTCGCCGCTGCACGACGAATACCGGCAGATGGTCGAGTCGATCGGCAACTCGCTGCGTTTCATGGAGACGCTCGCAGGCGAGCCGATCGGCAGCTACCAGCGAGTGGATTTCTTCACCTCGCACGAGGCGCTCGTGTTGCACTACGAGCAGGCGCTCACGCGCCAGGTGCCGCGCCAGTGGGGCTGGTTCAACCTGGCCACGCACTTCCCGTGGATCGGCATGCGCACGGCTGCGCTCGATGGCGCGCATGTCGAGTACTTTCGCGGCCTGCGCAATCCGGTCGCAGTCAAGATCGGGCCGTCGGTGACGCCCGACCAGTTGCTGCGGCTCGTCGATGCGCTCGATCCGGATCGCGACCCGGGGCGCCTGACCTTGATCCATCGCATGGGTGCGGGCTCGATCGAAGCGAAGCTGCCGCCGCTGCTCACCGCCCTCAAGGCGGCGGGACGCCGACCACTTTGGATCTGCGATCCGATGCACGGCAATACCGAGACGCTCGGCAACGGGGTCAAGACGCGGCGCTTCGAGAACATCCGCGCCGAACTCGACCTCGCGTTCGACCTGCATGCCGATGCCGGCACGCGGCTCGGCGGCGTGCACCTTGAACTCACCGGCGAGAACGTGACCGAATGCCTCGGAGGTGCGCGCGACCTGACCGAAGCCGACCTCGCGCTCGCGTACAGGTCGCAGGTCGATCCGCGCCTCAACTACGAGCAGTCACTCGAACTCGCGATGCGGATCGTGCACAAGCGCGGCGGACTTCCCGCCACGCCCTGAGCGACCGGCTCGAAGTCGGCGGCGTTGCCCAGGCCGAACCCCCGGCAGCATGCGGCCGACTACGCCGCCTGTCGCGAAGCGCGCTTGCGATCGTTCTCGGTCAGGTGCTTCTTGCGCAGGCGGATCGCCTTCGGCGTGACCTCGACCAGTTCGTCGTCCTCGATGAACTCGAGCGCCTGCTCCAGCGACATCCTGATGGGCGGCGTCAGCTGCACGGTCTCGTCCTTGCCCGCGGCGCGGATGTTGGTCATCTGCTTGGCGCGCAATGCGTTGACCGTGAGGTCGTTGTCCTTGGAA
>DAIOWG010000048.1:0-13061 GCA_036758645.1 Dokdonella sp.
CACCCGCGCCTCCTGCCCCACCTGCCCCACCTGCCCCACCTGCGGCGCCAGCGGCATCGGTGGCACCGACCCCGTCGGCGGCGCCCGTACCGCCGGTCCCGCCGGCGGCCCCCGCACCGCCCTCACCCCCGCCGCGCGGTTGAGGCAAGGGACGCCGCAGGAACCGGGGCGCGACGCGCTTGCCCGGGACGCGATCGCTTCGCGATTGCGCCGACTCCCGCGGCTTCAATCCGCTTCGAGCGCCTGCCAACGCGCGTAGGCGGCGTCGAGTTCGGCCTGGAACGCCGAGAGTTCGGCGTTCGCGGCAACGATCGCGGCGCCGTCCTGCTGGTAGAACGCGGGCTCCTGCATGCGCGCGCCGAGTCCGGCGATGCGCGCTTCGAGTGCCTCGATGCGCGCAGGCAAGGCCTCGAGCTCGCGCGACTCCTTGTAGCCGAGCTTGCGCCTGGCGGGCGGCGCATCCGCCATCTCGGCACGCGGCGTCGCCGGCGCGGGCGCAGGACGCGGCTTGCGCGCAACCGGCGGCCGGTACTGGCGCAGCCAGTCGCTGTAGCCGCCGACGTACTCGCCGACGCGACCGTCGCCCTCGAGCGCGAGCGTGCTGGTCACCACGTTGTCGAGGAAGTCGCGGTCGTGCGACACCAGCAGCAAGGTGCCCGGGTAGGCCGCGAGCAGTTCCTCGAGCAGTTCGAGCGTCTCGACGTCGAGGTCGTTGGTCGGCTCGTCCATCACGAGCAGGTTCGAGGGCTTGGCGAACAGTTTCGCGAGCAGCAGCCGGTTGCGCTCGCCGCCGGACAGCGCGGTGATCGGCGCGCGCGCGCGTTCGGGCGCGAACAGGAAGTCCTGCAGGTAACCGAGCGCATGCTTGCGCGCGCCATTGACCTCGATGAACTCGCGCCCTTCCGCGACGTTGTCGAGCGCACTCGCGTCCTCGCGCAGGTGCGCGCGATGCTGGTCGAAGTACGCGATCTCGAGCTGGGTGCCGAGCCTGACCTCGCCCGCCTGCGGTTCGAGCTGGCCGAGCAGCAGGCGCAGCAGCGTGGTCTTGCCCGAGCCGTTCGCGCCGATCAGGCCGACACGATCGCCGCGCTGGATCGTCGTGGTCAGGCCGGCGACGATCGGGCGATCGCCCCAGGCGTAGTGGATGTCGTCGACGTCGATCACGCGCCGGCCCGAGGCGCCTGCGTTGCCGACCTGCAGTTTCGCGGTGCCCGCGCGCGCGCGCCGCTCCGAACGTTCGCGGCGCATCGCCTCGAGCGCGCGCACGCGGCCCTCGTTGCGCGTGCGCCGGGCCTTGATGCCCTGGCGGATCCAGACTTCTTCCTGCGCGAGCTTGCGGTCGAAGTGCGCCTCGGCCTGCGCCTGCGCGTGCAGGCGTTCCTCGCGCCGGCGCAGGTAGTTGTCATAGTCGCCGGGCCAGCTCGTGACCGCGCCGCGATCGATCTCGACGATGCGCGTCGCGAGCGCGCGCAGGAAGCGCCGATCGTGCGTGACGAACACCACGCTGCCCGGGAACTCGAGCAGGAAGCCCTCGAGCCACGCGATCGCCTCGATGTCGAGGTGGTTGGTCGGCTCGTCGAGCAGCAGCACGTCGGGGTCGGTCACGAGCGCGCGCGCGAGCAGCACGCGCCGCTTCATGCCACCCGACAGCGCAGCGAATTCGAGGTCCTCGGGCAATTCCAGCCGCTGCAGCACGAGGTTCACGCGGCGGTCGAGGTCCCAACCGCGCACGCCCTCGATGCGCGCCTGCACGCGCGCCATCTCGGCCGCCGCACCGGGTTGGTCGAGGTGGTGGGTCAGGTGATGGAAGCGCGCGAGCCAGCCGCCGAGTTCGCCGAGCGCGGCCGCGACCACGTCGAACACGCTGCCGTCGACGTCGTGCGGCACTTCCTGCGCGAGTTTCGCGACGCGCACGCCGTCCTGCACGCGCAGTTCGCCGTCGTCGGGCCGGATCTCCCCGGCGACCAGCCGCAGCAGCGTGGATTTCCCGGCGCCATTGCGACCGACCACGCAGATGCGCTCGCCGCGCTCGATCGAGAGCGAGACCTGGTCGAGCAATAGCGGGCCGCCGACCGAATAGTCGACGTTGACGAGATTGACGAGGGACATGTGCTGCGGGATCGAGGTGTTTGCGGCGGGTATTTTGCCTTGTCGCGCGCGTGCCGTGCATGAAGCAACGCGCCGGTGACGAGGTGCTCCTGCAGGCTGGACGCGCGCAGCGCGGCCGGCTGCTCTTCGCGAGGAATTGCAAGAAGCGCCGGCCGACCTTCGGTCGTCCAGCCTACGACGCCACCACGGTGCGCTCCCTGGCGCCATTCCGGCGGGCGGCAATTGCCTGTTCCACCACGCTCCAGCCTGCATCGGCGCGATGCGCGTGCTCGCTCAGCACGCGCCGGAAGGCACGCGCGCCGGGCAGCCCCTGGTAGAGGCCGAGGATGTGCCGCGTGATGTGCTGCAGGCGATCGCCGCGCGCGAGATGCGCCTCGACGTATGGACGCAACCGCGCGAGCACCTCGTCGCGATCCGGCAGCGGCGTGCCATGCAGCGCGTGCTCGATCTCCGCAAGCCGGTACGGCTCGTGATACGCCGTGCGCCCGAGCATGACCCCGTCGACGTGCTCGAGGTGGGCCCGCACGTCGGCGACGCTCGAGACACCGCCGTTGATGACCACGGTCAGCCGCGGGTGCTCGGCCTTGAGCCGGTATACGCGCGTGTAGTTCAGCGGCGGCACCTCGCGATTCTCCTTCGGCGACAGGCCCTGCAGCCAGGCCTTGCGCGCGTGCACGATGAACACCGTGCACCCGGATGCCTGCACGTCCTCGACGAAGGCGGCGAGGCCCGCGTACTCGTCCTGGTCGTCGACGCCGATGCGGCACTTCACGGTCACTGGAGTCCCGAACGACGCGACGGATTCGCGCATTGCAGCGACACAGTCGCGCACCAGTCCCGGCTCGCGCATCAGGCAGGCGCCGAAGCGACCCGACTGCACGCGATCGGACGGACAACCCACGTTGAGGTTGATCTCGTCGTAGCCGAGCTCTGCGCCGACCCGCGACGCCTGCGCAAGCTCCGCCGGCTCGGATCCGCCGAGCTGCAACGCGACCGGATGCTCGGCCGCGTCGAACCCGATCAGGCGCGCGCGATCGCCATGGATCACCGCGGGCGCGGTGACCATTTCGGTGTACAGCAGCGCGCGCGGCGCGAGCAGGCGGTGGAAGGTCCGGCAATGGCGGTCGGTCCAGTCCATCATCGGCGCGACGGAAAAAGTGCGGTCCATTCGCTTATTGTAGGGCGTCGCGCGCCTCCTCCACGGCGCCGCCGAACGGCCCAGCCCGCGCACACGCAAAGGCTCGGCAAAGGCACTGGCACAGGTCCGCATGAACGCACGCCCCGCCATCGACACCCTCGACGCCGCGGTCGACCGCATCCTCGCCCGCGGCGGCTCTCGCATCTCGGTCGCGACGCCACTCGGCCTCGGCAAGCCCAATCACCTGCTGAATGCGCTGTACCGGCGCGTGAAGGCGGATCCCGCGCGACACCTGATGCTCTACACCGCGTTGTCGCTGGACCTCCCCGACGCGGCCAGCGAGCTCGAGCGCCGTTTCCTTGGCCCATTCCTCGAGCGCCAGTTCGGGGCGCACTATCCGCGGCTCGACTACGTGGCCGACCTGCACGCCGACCGGCTCCCCGCGAACGTCCACGTCGAGGAGTTCTATTTCCAGTCCGGCGCGATGATGGATTCGCGCCAGGCGCAGCGCGCGTATGCGAGCGCGAACTACACTCACGTCGCGCGCGACCTCGCCGAACGCGCGGGGCTGCATGCGATCGTGCAGCTGGTCGCGGTGCGCGGCGACGGGCGCGACGCGCGCTACAGCCTCTCGTGCAATCCCGACCTCACGCTCGATGCACTCGAGGCGATCGCGGCGCGCGGCGGCGCGCGGCCGCTGGTGATCGGCGTCGTGCATCCCGACCTGCCGTGGCTGCGCGGCGCGGCCGAGGTCGAGGCGTCGTTCTTCGATTCGCTCGTCGACGGCGCGCGCCCGCACCAGCCGCTGTTCGCGCTGCCGCGCAACCCGGTCGACCTCGCCGACCATGCGATCGGCCTGCATGCGAGCACGCTCGTGCGCGATGGCGGCACGCTGCAGATCGGGATCGGGGCGCTGTCGGACGCGATCGTGAACGCGTTGCTCGTGCGCCACCGGAGCAACGCGGATTACCGCGCGGCGATCGCTGCGCTGCACGGCACGGCTCCGGCCCCATCACGGGACGAAGCCGACACCGGCTCGTTCGGCCTCGGCCTGTTCGGCGCGAGCGAAATGGTCATGGACGGCTTCATGCACCTGCGTCGCGCGGGCATCCTTGTGCGCCGCGTGCACGAGGACATCGAGATCGAGCGCGCACTCGCACGCGGCGATGCTGTCGACCCGGAACGCCTGCGCAGCGGCCACTACCTCAAGGGCGCATTCGCACTCGGCTCGAAGCCGTTCTACGACTGGCTGCGCGGCCTCGAGGGCGAGGAACTCGACGGTCTCGCGATGTGCGCGGTGTCCGACATCAACCAGCTCTACGGCGAGCACGAGGAGCTCGACCGATTGCAGCGGCGTGACGCGCGCTTCTTCAACACCTGCATGATCGCGACCCTGCTCGGCGCCGCCGCCGCCGACGCGCTCGAGGACGGACGCGTGGTCAGCGGCGTCGGCGGACAGTACAACTTCGTCGCGATGGCCCACGAGCTCGCAGGCGCGCGCTCGGTGTTGCTGCTGCGCGCGACCCGCCGGAGCGGCCGCCGCCTCGAATCCAACATTCGCTGGAGTTACGGGCACGCGACGATCCCGCGCCACCTGCGCGACGTCTACATCACCGAATATGGCATCGCGGACCTGCGCGGTCGCTCGGACGAGGCCTGCATCCGCGCGATGCTCGCGATCAGCGACGCGCGTTTCGTCGACGGCCTCGCGGAAGAGGCGAAGCACGCGGGCAAGCTCGCGCGTGACTTCCGCATCCCCGAAGCCTGGCGCCGCAACACGCCCGGGGACATCGCCGAACGCCTGCGCGCTGCATCCACCGCCGACCTGCTGCCGCGCTTCCCGTTCGGCTCCGATTTCGACGCGACCGAACTGCGGCTGCTCGGCGCGCTTTCCTGGCTCAAGGGGCGCATCGCCAAGCCCGGCCAGTGGCCGGTCCTGCTCGCGGCATTGATCGCACCCGGCGAAGCCGCGAACGATGCTGCGCTCGACCGGCTTTGGCGTGCGCGTCCGCGCGGGCTGCGCGAACGCCTGCTCGCGCGGCTGGTGCGCGCGGCGCTCGCGCGCACGCGCGCACGCGCGCTCAACTCAGCGCGCTGAGCTGCTCGAACGGCAACGGCACCGCACCGACGTCGCGCATGGCGGCCTCGATCGCGGCCCCGTGTTCGGCGGGCGCATCGACCACGACGAGCACGCGCCCGGCCTCGATCTCGGCTTCGAACTCGCGACGCACTTCGCTCGGAACGGTCGAACCCATCAAGGCCGACGACCATGCGCCGACGGCGGCGGCGGTCAATGCGACGAGGCCGACGCCCGCGAGCGGCAGTCCGATCACCGGAATCGCCATGCCGACCACGCCGCCGACGACGCCGAGCGCGCCGCCGGTGGCGGCGCCGCGCCACGCGGCCGGCGCGATGTCGGCGCCGACTTCGATGCGCTCACCCGGGACCTCGTCCATTTCGATGTCGGAACGCGCGACCAGCGTGATCGCGTCATCTTCCGCGCCCGCGCTGCGTGCGGCGGCGACGGCCTGCATGGCCTCGGCGGGACTCGCGGTACGAAATACGTGGCGAACCTTCATGGCCTGATCTCCGGCGATGGCATGTAGCGAGGCTCGATGCTGTCTGCGCGCATCACAACGCGGGCTTAATCGACTGCGACGCGCGGGCTATGATGGGAACCCGCCAGCAGGAGCCCGCCATGCCACTCGAACGCAAGCGCATCGCTGTCACGGGCGCATTCGGCTCGCTCGGCGCCGCGGTCATCCGGGCCGCGCTCGACGCCGGCGCTACCGTCGCCGCACTCGACCGCGCCACCGCCCCCGCCGGGCTGGATGCGCGCGTGCACGCGTTCGGAGGCACCGACGTTGCCGACGACCAAGGGTCACGGGCCGCGATCGATGCGGCGTCGCGCGCACTCGGCGGGCTCGACGCACTCGTGAACATCGCGGGCACGTTCCGCTGGGAGACCGTCGCCGATGGCGAACTCGCGACCTGGGACCTTCTGTACCACGTGAACCTGCGCAGCGCGGTCGCGGCGAGCCGGGCCGCGCTGCCGCACCTGCGCGCGAGCGGCGGCGGCCGCATCGTCAACATCGGCGCAGGCGCTGCGGCCAGGGCCGGGGCTGGCATGGGCGCATACGCGGCGTCGAAAGCCGGCGTCGCGCGATTGACCGAAGCCCTCGCGGAAGAACTCAAGGACGAACGCATCACGGTCAACGCGGTGCTGCCGAGCATCATCGATACGCCGCCGAACCGCGCCGACATGCCGAAGGCCGACTTCGACCGCTGGGTGAAACCCGAACAGCTCGCCGACGTGATCGTGTTCCTGCTGTCGGATCACGCAGCCGCCATCACCGGCGCGCTGCTGCCGGTCAGCGGGCGCGTCTAGCGGCGCGCCGCGAACCCCGCGGCGCGCGGTCGCGCGTTGATGCCCTTCGCCAACCCGAAGGAGCCACGCCATGGCGACCCGCATCGCATCCTCGCCGGCCACGCCCGACGCGTGCCGGATCGCGGCACTGTCGGTCTCGTTCCTCGCGCATGCGTGCGCGGCGCTCGTCGTCGCGATTCCGCTCGCGGCCAGCTTCGAGCAGGCGGCACGGCCGGTGATCGAGGTGAGCCTGCTCGAGCGTCCGCCTGCGCCGCCGCAGCCGCCGGTGCCGGCCGAGCCCGAGCCGCCGATGCGCCTGGCCGCGACGCCGCCGGTGCGCGCCAACGCGCGCGCGCGCGAGACAACGCCGGCGCTCGTTCCGGTTGCGCCCGAGGTGGCTTCGCTTCCGATCAGCGCCCCCGTCGAGGTCGCGGCGACGCCTGCGCGGGCCTCGGCCGATCCCGGCACGTCGAGCGCCGGCGAATCGCGCCTGCTCGCGTACGAGCAGGCGCCCAGGCTCGCGTACCCGCGCGCGGCGCTGCGCCGGCGCGCCGAGGGCGCAGTGCTGCTTCACGTGCTCGTCGACGCGCAAGGCCGCGCGCAACGCATCGAGCTGGCGCGAAGTTCCGGCCACCGCGAGCTCGACGACGCGGCGCGCGCGGCGGTCGAACGCGCGCGCTTCCGTCCCGTGCTCGAAGGCGGCGTCGCGGTCCCTGCCTGGGGCTACGTGCCGCTCGAGTTCCGGCTGAGCCGCGGTTGACCGTGGAGTGCGGCGCTCTGCCGACGCTCACCGCGAACGCGATAGAGTCGGGCTCCCATTGCCTCCGGAACCTGCATGGACCCGAACACTCTCTGGTTCGTCCTCGCCGCGATCCTGATCCTCGTCGGCATCGCGGGCACCGTGCTGCCCGCGTTGCCGGGCGTGCCGCTGGTGTTCGTCGGCATGCTGATCGCGGCCTGGGCCGACGATTTCACGCGCGTCGGCGCGCCGACGCTGGTCGTGCTCGGCGTCCTGACCGCGCTCACGGTCGTCATCGACGTCGTCGCGAGCCTGCTCGGCGCGAAGAAGGTCGGCGCGAGCCGGCACGCGTTGATCGGTGCCGCGATCGGCACGGTGGTCGGGCTGTTCTTCGGGTTGCCTGGCCTGCTGCTCGGACCGTTCGTGGGCGCGTTGCTCGGCGAGCTGCTGGCCGGCGGCACGCTGCGCCGGGCCACCGGCGTCGGGGTCGGCACCTGGCTCGGCTTCATCTTCGGCACCGTGATCAAGATCGGACTGTGCTTCGCGATGCTCGGAATCTTCGTGTTCGCGCTGCTGGTGGACTGATCGCGTCGGCGCGTCCCGGCGGACTCAGCCTCGCGCGTCCTTCGACAACCCCGCGATCGCGGCTTCGCTCTCGGCCCTGCGCGTGTCGTCGAACGGCGTGGTGGTCACCTGCGCGATCGTTTCGGCATCGAGGCAGCGCACGTTGACGTCGATGCCGTCCGGATTCGAACGCGGTACGTAGAAGCTCTTGATGCCGCAGTACCCGCAGAACAGGTGCCTCGCGGCACCGGTGTTGAAGCGGTACTCGCGCAGGCTCGACTCGCCCGCGACCAGCCGGAAGCGCGAGGTCGGAACGATCAGGTGCAGGAAGCCGCTCATGCGGCAGATCGAACAATTGCAGTCGAGCGCTTCGATCCGCGCAGGCGCATCGACTTCGAAGCGCACGCGCCCGCAATGGCAACCGCCGCGATGGACCACCCACGCATCGCTCATGCCGGTTGCGGCAGCACGTAGAGCAGCACCGCGAGGAACTGCAGCACGCTGCCGAGCAGCACGAACGCATGCCACAGCGCGTGGTTGTACGGGAGTCTGCGCCAGAGGTAGAACGGAACGCCGAGCGTGTACGCGGCGCCGCCGCCGAACAGCAGCCACAGACCGGCCGGTTCGATGCTGCGCACCAGCGGGCCGATCGCGAATACGCCGATCCAGCCGATGCCGACGTAGAGCGCGGCCATCACCGCGCGATTGCGCACCTTGCGCAGCTCGAGCGAGATGCCGAAGAACGCGAGCAGCCAGACCACCGCGAACAGCGACCAGCCCCACGCACCGCGCAGGCTGATCAGCGTGAACGGCGTGTAGGTGCCCGCGATCAGCAGGAAGATCGCGGCGTGGTCGAGCTGGCGCAGCAATGGCTTCGCGCCCGCGTGCGCGATGCCGTGGTAGGCGGTCGAGGCCGCGTACAGCAGCACCAGCGTGGTGCCGTAGATCGCCACGCTCGCCACATGGGCGGCGTCGCCGGCGCGCATGGCGACGAACACCAGCAGGACCAGGCCGGCGATGCTGAGCAGCAGGCCGATGCCGTGGATGAGGCTCGATGCGAACTCCTCGCGCAGGCTGTACTGCGGCAGCGGCAAGCCGGGCGTGCTCATGCGTCCTCCGTGGTGCGGACTTTGGCGACAGGTTCGAACTGCTGCGACGCAACAGTACCCTACCGCATCGATCGCGTCGGTGCCATCACGTCAGCGCCGGCTGATCGTGAACTTGCCGAACGCGACGCCGAGGTCCCAGCCACTGCCCTTGCCCGACAGCGCGAGCGACACCGGGCCCTTGGTCAGCGCCTGCGCCTCGGCCGAGTTGACCGCGCCCGCGTGCGCGCCGGCGCTCGCGTATGCACCGAGTACCTGCTCGATGTCGTAGACCTCGGAGAAGCGGCCGATGCCGTCCTTGATCTCGGATTTGCCGAACGTGAATCCGCCGCCGCGCGTTTCGATCCGTACCTTCATCGTCTGGCCATTGCTGCAGCGGACGGTGCCCTCGCCCGAGGCGGTCTTGTAGAACGCGGACCAGCCCGCGAGCGAGAAGCGCATCGTGCAGTCGAGCTCCTTCGCGGCACGTACGGGCGAAGCGAACGAAACAAGCACCGCGAGCGCGGCGAACACGGTGAACGAACGCATGGCGAGTTTCCTCCAGGGGGCGAGCGCACGATTGTGTCCGAACGCGCGCGTGCTTCCCACCCGCCTCATGACGGATGCGATGCGGGTGCAAGGCGGGTGTAGGGCCGTTGCGCTTGCGCGGCGTCTGGCACGCCCCTGCGTTTGGTGGTACTTGTGATGCGTGCATCGCGTCGATCGCGCCAAGCGGGAGATCGTCATGTCGCAGCCGAACCGCCTTGAAGTGCTGGTCCACGTGCGCCGCAGCGAGGGTCGGACGCCCGCGGCGGACGCGGGACTCTCACTCGCGCAGTCGCTCGATGCCTGGGTCACCGGGCTGCATGTGGTGCCGATCGCGGCCGCGGCGTTCGCTTCGCCCGAAGCAGTCGCGATGTACGTGCACGAATCGGACGTCGCCTATCGCGACGCGCTCGCGAGCGAACCGGCCTGGCGCGCGCAATTGCAGGCCGCCGGCGTCGAAGGCGAGTGGTGCGTCTCGCAGGGCGACACGGTGGAAGCGCTCTGCCATGCCTCGCGCTGGTGCGACCTCGTGGTCATGGAGCGGCCGCAGCTCAACCCCGATGCGCCGACCGGATGGGGCCTCGTCTCGCGCACGGTGTTCGGTGCCTGCGCGCCGATCGTGGTGGTGCCGGAAGCCGCCGCATGCCGAAGCATCGGTCGCCGCATCGTCGTGGACTGGAACCGCAGCCGCGAAGCCGCGCTCGCGATCCGCGGCGCGCTGCCGCTGCTGCGGCGTGCAAGGCAGGTCGTCGTGCTCGAGGGCGATCCTGGCGAGAACCCGTTCGGCCTGCGCTGGCTGCCGCCGCTCGACCTGCGTGCGTGGCTCGCGCGGCGCGGCGTGGATGCATCGTTCAAGCCATTCGATGCGCGTCGCGACATCGGAGCGGCGGTGCTCGGCGCCGCGCATGATGCCGAGGCCGATCTCGTCGTGATGGGCGCCTGGGGTCATTCCCGCATCACCGAGCTCGTGCTCGGCGGCACCACGCGTCACGTGTTCGAGCACAGCGACTTGCCGCTGCTGGTCGCGCATTGAACCGGGGTGGCGAGCGTTCCGCGCGCGGCGTCCGCGATGCGGATCGATCGCGCCGCACCTTCATCGGGGGAACACCAGGATGTCGATCCGGTCGGGCGGCCCGATCGGGATGATCGGATCGACGCACGTCGCGTTGAAGCTCCCGGCGGACGCCATGCGTCCACCGGGATACTGCATGGGTCTTACTTGACCGTCAGCGTGCCCTTCATCAGCGACGCATGGCCCGGGAACGAGCAGAAGAACATGTACGATTCGCCGGCCTTGAGCTTCGACACCGAGAACGTCACGTCGGCGGTTTCGCCGCCACCGATCATCTTGGTGTGCGCGATCACGCGCGCGTCGTCGGCCTTGAGGTAATCCGCGGCCGCGCCGGCCTTGATCGCGTCGCCGACGATGCCGGGTTCATCGGCAGCCGTGCTGAGCACCCAGTTGTGGCCCATCGAGGCCTTCGGCAACTTGCCGACGTGCTTGAGGGTGACGGTGAAGTCCTTGCACGACGCCGGCACTTCGATGGCCTTGGCGCTGAATTGCATCGCGTCGTTGCCTTCGATCGTGAAGGCACAGTCGGCGGCAAACACGGGACCCGCGGCAAGGGCGAGCAGCGGAACGACGAGCCAGTGGCGCATGGATGTTCTCCTTGGATGATGGGACGAATGGCAGCGATGCATGATCGCGCAATGCGGCTGGATGCATCCTGATCTGCGTCAAGCTCGCGCCGCGCGTGCAGCGTTCGTTCAGGTTTTGCGGCCCGTACCGACGCTGCTCCCTCGACATCGCGGCAGCCCGTGGCCTCAGCGGGCGGCCGCGAACGTGAGCGTCATGTCGAGCATGCGATTGGAGAAACCCCATTCGTTGTCGTACCAGGCCAGCACCTTGCACAGCGTGTCGCCCATCACGCGCGTCTGCGTCGCGTCGTAGATCGACGACAGCGGGTTGTGGTTGAAATCGATCGACACCAGCGGCTGCGTGTTCACGCCGAGCACGCCCTTGAGCGCCCCGTTCGCCGCCTCGTTGACTGCCGCGTCGATCTCCTCCTTGCTCGTCGCGCGCCTGGCGACGAACGAGAAGTCGACCACCGACACGTTGATCGTCGGCACGCGCATCGAGAAGCCGTCGAGCTTGCCCGCGAGTTCCGGCAGCACGAGGCCGATCGCCGCGGCCGCGCCGGTCTTGGTCGGGATCTGGCTCATCGTGGCCGAACGCGCGCGGCGCAGGTCCTTGTGGAACACGTCCGTCAGCACCTGGTCGTTGGTGTAGGCATGGATCGTCGTCATGAGGCCATGCACGATGCCGATCTTCTCGTGCAGCGCCTTGGCCAGTGGCGCCAGGCAGTTGGTGGTGCAGGACGCGTTCGAGATCACCTCGAAGCTGCCCTTGATGGCGTCGTGGTTGACGCCGTAGACGAAGGTGCCGTCGACGTCCTTCTCGCCTGGCGCCGAGATGATCACCTTCTTCGCGCCCGCGGCGATGTGCGCCGATGCCTTGGCCTTGCTCGTGAACAGTCCCGTGCACTCGAGCACGATGTCGACGCCGAGGTCCTTCCACGGCAGCTTCGACGGATCGCGCTCGGCGCAGACCTTGATGCGGTCGCCGTCGACGACGAGATCACCGCCCTCGACGCTGACCTCACCCGGGAACCTGCCGTGCGCGGTGTCGTAGCGCGTCAGGTGCGCGTTCGTTTCGGCATCGCCGAGGTCGTTGATCGCGACGATCCGGATCTCCTTGGTGCGCTTGCCTTCGTACAGCGCGCGCAGGATGTTGCGGCCGATGCGGCCATAACCATTGATCGCGACGTTCACAGCCATGATGACGACTCCCGGGTTGCAAGGACGGACTGGGTTGGGGTACGGAATCCGTTCATTATACCGGCCCCATCGGCACCCTCCCCAGTACCATTCCACTGGAGCCATTGGAGCGGTGTGGCGCGCGCTGAAGCCCATGGCACACTGCCCGGCCCTTCATCGCGACGAATCGATGCGCCTTCGGCCGATCTGCGTCCTGCTCCTGTTCTCCCTTCCGATGCCGGCGGCCGCATGGGGTCCGGCCGGCCACCGCATCGTCGCGACCCTGGCCGAAGCGGAACTTCGCCCTGTGGCGAAAGCCGAGGTCCGGAAGCTCACGGGCGGCCATTCCCTCGCGGACATCGCGACCTGGGCCGACGACCTGCGCGACGATCCGTCGCGGCACGCACTCGCGCGCAGCACTGCCCCGCTGCACTACGTGAACTTCGCGGACGGGCAATGCCGCTACGAAGCGGATCGCGACTGCAGGCAGGGCCGCTGCGTGGTCGCGGCGATCGACCGCTACGCGGCGGTGCTCGGCGATCGCCACGAGGCGACAGCGAAGCGTGAGCAGGCGTTGCGTTTCGTCGTGCACCTGGTCGCCGACGCCCACCAGCCCCTGCATGCCGGATACCGCGACGACCGCGGCGGCAACCGCTACCAGGTGCAGTTCGAGGGTCGCGGCACGAACCTGCACGC
>DAIOWG010000049.1:0-12904 GCA_036758645.1 Dokdonella sp.
CCACTGCCCCTGCAAGGCGTCGCGCGTGAGCGCCACGCGCCGGACCTTCCCAATCGGGTCCGGCACACTGCCGCGAGGACCGCGGCCGAGGAGCGACCAGGACGGTCGACCACGGATGGCCCCTGTCGAAAACCCTTCTGGCCCCTGCGCGTGCGCAGGGGTTTTTTTTTGGACCGGCATGCCGTTCTTGCATGAGGGACAACAGGCGGATCGATCGGGCGAAGGACTCGGAGCGCCCTCCGACAACAACGGAGGCTGGCGCGGGCCGAGCATGGACCACCAGCCACCGGTGTGTTGCGGAAAGGACTTCCGTCCCGATCGATCGTGTGAAGAGCTCGGAGCTGAAGCCCTCCCACGACAGCGGGGCGCCCACGACAGCGGGGGCTGAAGCCCTCCCGCATGGGATCGATGGAGTGCGCTCGGGCTCGTCCCTGCTCGTGCCCGATCAGCCTGCGCTGCGCAGCGCGGTGTCGGGGATCAGGTTGCCGAAGCGCTCGCGCACCGACTGTTCGATGCTCGCGGCGTCGAGCCCTTCGTGCGCGAGCAGTTCGTCGCGCGCGGCATGTTCGAGGAAGCGGTCGGAAAGGCCGAGCTGCAGCATCGGCAGCGTGATCGCGTGCGCGTGCAGGAACTCCGAAACCGCGCTGCCGGCACCGCCCATGACCGCGTTGTCCTCGAGCGTGACGAAGGCCGCGTGCGAACGCGCGAGTTCGAGCAGCAATGCCTCGTCGATCGGCTTGACGAAGCGCATGTCGACCACGCTCGCGCCGAGGCGTTCGCCCGCCTTCAGCGCAGGCGCGAGCATCGCGCCGAAGGCGAGCAATGCGATGCCGGCCCCGCGACGACGCACCTCCGCCTTGCCGATCGGCAGCGGCGAGAGTTCGTTGCCGGCCGCGACGCCGGTGCCGCTTCCGCGCGGGTAGCGCACTGCGGCCGGGCCGTCATGCAGGAAGCCGGTGGTCAGCATGCGCCGGCACTCGAGCTCGTCCGAGGGGGCCATCACCACCATGTTGGGGATGCAGCGCAGGTAGCTGAGGTCGAAGCTGCCCGCGTGCGTCGCGCCATCCGGGCCGACGAGGCCCGCGCGGTCGATCGCGAACAGCACGTCGAGGTCCTGCAGCGCGACGTCGTGGATGAGCTGGTCGTACGCGCGCTGCAGGAACGTCGAGTAGATCGCGACCACCGGCTTGGCGCCCTCGCAGGCCATGCCGGCCGCGAGCGTGACCGCGTGCTGTTCGGCGATGCTGACGTCGAAATAACGCTGCGGATACTCCTTCGAGAAGCGCACGAGGCCCGAGCCTTCGCGCATCGCGGGCGTGATGCCGTACAGGCGCGCGTCGGCCGCGGCCATGTCGCAGAGCCAGTCGCCGAATACGTCGGTGTACGTCGGCTTGCCCTTGCCGGGCATCTTGACGAGGCCGGCGGCGGGATCGAACGGACCCACCGCGTGGTATTCGATCTGTTCGCGCTCGGCCGGCGCATAGCCCTTGCCCTTGGTGGTGACGACATGCAGCAGCTGCGGGCCCTTGAGCTCTTTCAGCGTGCGCAGCGTCGACACCAGCAGTGGCATGTCGTGGCCGTCGATCGGCCCGGTGTAGTGGAAGCCGAGCTCCTCGAACAGCGTCGACGGCACGAACATGCCCTTGGCATGCTCCTCCCAGCGCTTGGCGAAGCGCCACAGGAAGCCGCCACGCGGCATCGCGTTCTTCGCACGCTCGCGGATCCGGTTCAGCGTGCGGCTCGCCATCAGGCGCGCGAGCATCTTGGTCAGCGCGCCGACGTTCTCGCTGATCGACATCTGGTTGTCGTTGAGCACCACCAGCACATCGGGCTCGACGTCGCCACCGTGGTTGAGCGCCTCGAAGGCCATGCCCGCGGTCATCGCGCCGTCGCCGATCACCGCCACGACGCGCCGCGCATCGCCATTGCGCTGCGCCGCGATCGCCATGCCCAGCGCGGCCGAGATCGAGGTCGACGAGTGGCCGACGCCGAAGGTGTCGTACTCGCTCTCGTCGCGCTTCGGGAACGGTGCGACGCCGTCCTTCTTCTTGACCGTCGTGATGCGGTCGCGGCGACCGGTCAGGATCTTGTGCGGATACCCCTGGTGGCCGACGTCCCAGACCAGGCGGTCGGCCGGCGTGTCGTAGAGCCAGTGCAGCGCGACGGTCAGTTCGACCACGCCGAGGTTGGCGCCGAAATGGCCACCCGAGGTCGCGACCGATTCGATCAGGTAGTTGCGCAGCTCCTGCGCGACGAGCGGCAATTCCTGTTCGGGGAACTGGCGCAGGTCGGCCGGCGAATCGATGCGCGCGAGGCGGGGATAGCGGTGGCTGTCGATCATGTGCGTATTTTCAGCCGTGCGGCGGGTCCGGGGCAACCAAGGCTTGGGCCCTCGCTCGGGCATGTTCAGGCCGGAAAGGGGCGCGGGACGCCGCGATCGGCCCGCCCGGAGGAAACCGGCGGCTTCCGCGTACTGCGAGCCAGGATGCCCGGAACCGCGAGCGCATGAGCCTGCCGACCTCTGACTTGCCCGATCGCGTGCACTTCGACGCGCCGGCCTGCCACAACTGCGGAGCCGCCATGGCGACGCCGTACTGCAGCGCCTGCGGCCAGAAGCGCGCGACGCGCCTGGGCACGCGCAGCCTCGGCAGCGAAGCCTGGCAGAGCTATCGCTGGTTCGAGCTGTCCTTGCTGCGCGGCGCCTGGCGCCTGCTGCGCGCGCCGGGCACGGTTGCGCGTGAATACGTGCTCGGCGCGCGCACCCGCCACGTGCATCCGCTCAAGCTGCTGCTGGCCGCGGTCGGCGTGCTGCTGCTGGTGCTGGCGCGCTCGCGCTACCTGGATTCGGCCGATGCGCAGGTCACGCGCGCGATGGAACTGGTACGCAGCTATGCGAACTGGTCGTTCTCGCTCGGCATCCTCGCGATCGCGTTCGCCTCGTCGGTCGCATTCCATCGTCGCGGAGGCTACAACCTCGTCGAGCATCTCGTGCTGGCCGCGTATGCGCACTTCCTCGTGATCTGCGCGAGCATCGCGAACCTGCTGCCGACGCTGCTGTATCGCGACGCGACGTTTCTCGCGGCGCACAAGCACGCGTCCTGGACCTGGATGGGCGCGCTCGAGGTCGCGATCGTGCTGGTCGCGTTCGCGCAGTTCTTCCGCGTCGACCCGCGCCGTGACGCCTGGAGACTGCTGCTCGCGGGCGCCCTGTTCCTCGTTTCCAAATGGGCGCTGCTGCGCCTGTACGCATGGCTGCTGGTCAAGCTCGTGCTGGCCCGTCTCGCCTGATTCCCGTGACCCACCGAGAGGACGATCCGATGTCTGCCTTCCTGTCCTGCCACCTTCCGGCGCGCGCGCGCCGCCATCGACATGGCGTGTTGCCGCTCGCGCTCGTTGCCGCGCTCGCCGGTTGCAGCGATGCCGCGCCGCCGTCGGCGGCGCGGCCGCAGTCGCTCGCCTCCGCGCCTGCCGCGCCGGCGCAGTCGCTCGCCTCCGCACCCGCGACGCCCGCTGCCGTCGAAGCCGCGCTCGTCGACGAGATCGCCGCGACGCTGCAGGCGTGCTCGTACGACGGCGCGCCCGTCAGGATCGGTGCCGATCGCATCGGGCCGCCGCCTTCCGGCGACTGCCGCGACATGGTCGCGCGGATCATGCAGTTCACCGGGCTGCCGCAGAATTTCGACGTGATGGAAGCGCCGGTACCGAATGCCGCCGCGGTGATCGTGCTCGACGAACAGAAGATGCCGCGCCGCGTGATCGCGTTCAACAACGACTTCATGAACGTGGTTTCGCGCGCGACCGGGGGCAACGCGTGGGCGCCGGTCAGCATCATGGCGCACGAGATCGGCCATCACCTGTCCGGCCACACGATCACGCCCGGTGGCAGCCAGCCGCCGACCGAACTCGAGGCGGACAAGTTCTCGGGCTTCGTGCTCTACAAGATGGGCGCGACCCTGGACGACGCCCAGAAGGCGATGGCGACCCTCGTCGCCGACGGTCCCGACGGCGCGACCCACCCGGGCCGACGCAAGCGCCTCACCGCGATCGAGGAAGGTTGGCAGCAGGCATGCGTGCAGCAGGGCGCGGGCGAATGCCATGGTGCGCTCGGCATCGCGCTGCGTGTCGCGAGCGTCGACGACGCCGCGCCGCGCCCGGTCGAATCGGCACCGGCGGCGGAATCGCGTCCCGCGCGCGAGCGGGTCGAGGTCGCTGCCGCGCCGACTCCGTCCATCTCGGCGACGCCTCCGGCGGGGCCGTCCGCCGGGCCTGCGAAAACCGGCGTGGACGTCGTGCCGGCACCGGGATCGACGCCGTCCAAGTTCGGGCAGTTCGTCTACGACGAGTTCGGCCTGCTCGATCCGGAAGGCCGTGCCGAGGCCGAAAGCCGCATGTTCGGCTTCGCGCGCGACAGCGGTATCGAAGTGGTGACCCTGCTGGTCAAGGACCTGCACGGCATGAGCGCGCAGGACTACGCCTACGCGATGATGCGCCAGCTGCGCGTCGGCAAGCTCGACGTCGGCAACGGCGCCGTGGTGGTGGTCGCGCCCGAACAGCGCGCATCCGCGATCGCGATCGGCCCTGGTCTCCTGATCGAAGTCGGCAACCTGCAGGAGCTCAACCTTTCGAGCCTCGAGAACTTCATCGAGGACGCGTGGCCGGTGTGCACCCGTTACGGCAACTGCAAGGGCTGGACCGAGAACTTCTTCCTCACCAGCGACCGCATCGCGCGCAGCGGGCAGCACTGGGAATGGACCGTGCGCTATCCGAGCCTCGCCGAGTTGAAGGCGGTGCACGATCGCGAATTCGCCGAGCGCATGGAAAGCGGTGCCAGCTACGACCCCGACCAGTCACTGACCTGGCGCAAGATCGCGCGCTTCAATGGCACCGTCGTCGACCTGTCGCCTGATCCGAACGATCGCGCGCATTTCGTCAACGGCAAGCATGCGGAGATGGTCGGTCCGGCGGTGCTCGTGCGCAGCGACGACGGCATCGACGCGATGCTCTACGTGCATCCGCATGCGCAGGGCCTGATGCCGGCCGGCAAGCTCGTCGAGGGCGCGCGCTACGGGTTCGTGATCCGCGAACACAGCTTGCACAACGACACGCCGCAGCTCGACCTGCTCAGCTACGACGCGCTCGGCGGGACCTGACCCGGCCCGGTGTCCGCGCGGCCGCCGGTGCGCATGCGCCCGCGGCCGCAGGCTTCAGCGATCACGCCGCGACAGCACCGTCAATCCGATCAGGCGCGACACCACGAGCGCGAGGTACATGATGCCGACGAAGATCTCCAGGCTCGCGAGCGCGCGCGCCTGGCCACTCAGCGGGATGATGTCGCCGATGCCGGTGCTCGAGAGCAGCACGAAGCTCAGGAACGTGAGCTCGGTCCAGCTGCGTGGCGTGCCGCCCTCGCCGAGTCCGAAGCTGCCTGGCTGCAGCGCCTGGCAGGCGACGAACAGGTAGGTGAAACCCCACGCGAGCAGCGTGAAGGTCGCGCCAGCCGCGAACAGTTCGTCGGTGGTCGCGCGGCGGTCGGCGAGCATGTAGGCGATCAGGCACCACGCCGCGTAGAAATAGAACAGCGCTTCGAGCGCGGCCGACCACGGCAGCAGCATTGGAATCGCGTACCACGCGTGCAGCGCGTTGAGCGCGATCGCCGGCAACGCGATCGCGACGCTGATCCACGCATGCCCGCGCGTGCGCTGCACCATCGCGATCGTCAGGCACAGCACCAGCACCGAGAAGGCGCCGAACAGCAGGTTGCCCGCGCGACGCCCTTCGATGAACGGGTACAGCACCAGGCCCGCGAGCTGCAGCAGCAGCAGGAACGCGGATGGATGTCGATTGAGGTGCACGCGCCAGCGCAGCCGCGCGATGCGCTCGGCGCTCAGCGGTGGCGTGCCTTCCGGATCGGACGCGGTCGTCATCGCGTCGCCGCGTCGCCGATGCGCGGCCGCGTCAATGCGGCCGCCGGTCCCGCGGCAGGTGGTTGACGAGGAATTCCATCTGGTCGGCGAGGATGTTGCGGTTGGACAGGATCAGGTGCTCGACCCAGCTCGGGCGATACGGCACCGCGAGCAGCGGCATGCCCGCCTGCTGCGGCGTGCGGCTGCCCTTCTTCACGTTGCAGCACCAGCACGCGGTCACGACGTTGGCCCAGGTGTCGCGCCCGCCCTTCGACAACGGCAGCACGTGGTCGCGGGTGAGTTCGCCACGGCTGAAATGATGGCCGCAATACAGGCACAGCATGCGGTCGCGTGCGAACAGCGCGGCATTGGTCAGTGCAGGCGCGGGGTCGATCGCGCCGGCGCGCGCATGGCCGGTGCTCGCGACGATCGGATGCAGTTCGATCACGCTCTGGCGCCCGAGGCTGCGGTTGATGCCGCCATGGATCGTCAGGCAGGTTTCACCGAGGGTCCAGGCGACCGCGCCGCGCACGTACAGGCACACCGCGTCCTGCCAGCTCATCCAGTCGAGGATGCGCCCGGTCGAGTCCAGGGACAGGACGCGCGTGCCGTGGATGTCGCCGGAAGTTCTGACTTCCGCAAGCATGGGACCTCCGTTCTCGTACGAAACCGGTGTCGCCGCCGACCTCCCCCTGCGGAGGCGGATCGTTGCGCAGCATAGTGCAAAGGCTGTTGCAGGGAAAATCACGTCGGGCGCCGCGCACCTGCAGCTTGAGCCTCGGCGCATTCCCGGCACCAGCACGGGACATCGCGTCGTGGCGCGTTGACGACAGGTGCGGCGGCCGGGCGCGTGGCGCCCGGCTCTCAACCGCGCCGCAGGTTCGAGCGTGACAATGCGAGCAGCAGGATGCTGGACGCGAACACGAGGATCCACATGCCGAGATGCTTGCCGAGCACGAGTGCCGCTTCGACCCACGCCGGCGATGCGGTGGCGACTGCAAGAACGCACGCGAGCTCGACGTATGCCGCGAACGCGAACGCGGCGAACATCGCCTTGCCGAGCGCATCGGCGGGACTGGCGCCGCCGCGCGCGATGCGCATCGCGAGTGCGAGCATCGGCAGCCACAGCACGAAGCGGTAGTCGTAGCTGTCCTTGAGCAGGAACAGCGGTATCGCAGTCAGCCAGGAAAGCGTGAATACCGCGGCTTCGGGCGCCCGTGCGAAGACCTGTTCCAGGTGCAGGCCGCGCGTCGTGATCGAGCGCGAGATCCAGGCGCAGGATGCGAGGGCGGTCGCCATGAGGAGCGAACCGCCCACGCCGCCGTAGCGGTCGAACGTCAGGTGCGCGCCGGTCGAAAATCGCGTCGCTCCCTCGGGTGCGCCGTGGCCGAGCACGAGGATGTTGGCCGGGCCGAGCACCGCGATGGCGAGCAAGCAGGCCAACGCGGACACGCCTGCAACGACGCGTCGATGGCTGTGCACGCCCGCGAGCCAGGCGAACAGCGTGGCGAGACCGCTGTAGATCTTGAGGGTCGTGCCGAAGCCGAGCAGGGCGCAGGCCAGCACCGAAGCGGCGAGCCGTCCTCGTGTCAGCAGCCAGCCGGACGCGATCAGCAGCGTCGCCATCAGAAGGTCGAAATTGGCACGCTCGACCGCGAGCTGCACGGCCGGCGAAAGCATCAGTACCATCAGCATGCCGGCCGTGCGCCACGTCGAGGGCCGGAACAGCAGGCAGGTCGCGAGGTAGAACGCCGCGACCATGCACCAGCCGAGCGCGACGTACAGTTCGTGGCCGAGGCCGAGGCGGCTGAACCAGAGCCAGGGTTCGTACGATTGCGAATGCGGCAACACGTCGATCGACGGCAGGAAGCAGACGCGCTCGATCCATGTACCCGCACCTGCGAGACAGGCATCGGCTGTCACCAGCTGGGCGTACGCGTCCGAGAACGGTGGCCGATCGGGTCCGATCGGCGGCACGCCCAGGCGATGCCATCCGCGCGTCGCATGCAACCATGCCGTCGCGGCGCACAGCGCGAGGAAGCACGCCAAGGTCCAGTACCACGAACGCTGGTTCGGCGTCGCGGACGCTTGCATGGTGCGTTCCTGCACGGAAGGCCGCGACTCAGTCGAACTGCGCGTCCGGCATCGCCATCAGCGAGGCGGCGCCGCTGCGCATCGCGGCGGCGTGCATCTGCGTGCGCGGCAGGATGCGCGCGAAGTAGAAGCGCGCGGTATGGCGCTTGGCCTGTTTGAGGTGGTCGGGTTGTTCCGAGCGATCGGCGGCGGCAACCGCGCGTGCCCACAACCAGGCCAGCGCGATGTAGCCGGAGTAGAACAGGTAGTCGTAGGCGGCGGCGCCCATTTCCTCGGGATCGGATGATGCGCGCTGGCCGAGCTCGCGCGTGAGCGCGCCCCATTCCTTCGCAGCATTCGCGAGCGGACCGACGAATTCGGCAAGCGACGCGTCGCGCGCGTTCGCCGCGCAGAAGGCTCCGATCTCGCCGAGGAAATGCTCGAGGCCGACGCCCTTGAGCTGCATGACCTTGCGGCCGAGCAAGTCGTTTGCCTGGATCTGCGTGGTGCCTTCGTACAGCGTCGTGATGCGCGCATCGCGCGCGAGTTGCTCGACGCCATTCTCGGCGATGTAGCCGTGGCCGCCGTAGATCTGAATCGCATGGTAGGTGCACTCGTTGCCGAGTTCGGTCAGCAGTCCCTTGACGATCGGCGTCAGGAACGCAACCAGCGACTCGGCGCGTTCGCGCTCGGCCGTGTCGCTGCTGTTGCGCGCGATGTCTTCCTGCGTGTACGCGTACAGCCCGAGCAGGCGCCCGCCCTCGGTGAACGCCTTCTGGGTCAGCAGCATGCGGCGCACGTCGGGATGCACGATCAGCGGATCGGCCGGCTTGTCGGGGAACTTCGCCCCGGACAGCGAGCGCATCTGCAATCGCTCGCGCGCGTACGCGAGCGAGTTCTGGTAAGCGCGCTCGGCGAGCCCGAGGCCCTGCAGGCCGACCGCGAGCCGTGCGGTGTTCATCATCGTGAACATCGCGGCAAGGCCCTTGTTGGGTGCCCCGACGAGCCAGCCTTCGGCGCCGTCGAAGTTCATCACGCAGGTGACCGATCCGTGGATGCCCATCTTGTGCTCGATCGAACCACAGGCGAGCGCATTGCGATCGCCGACCGTGCCGTCGCGCGCGACCTTGAACTTCGGCACGAGGAACAGCGAGATGCCCTTCACGCCGGGCGGTGCATCCGGCAGGCGCGCGAGCACGAGGTGCAGGATGTTGTCGACGAAGTCGTGCTCGCCCGCGGTGATGAAGATCTTGGTGCCGCTGAGGCGCCAGCTGCCGTCGGCGCCGGGCTCGGCGCGCGTCTTCAGCATGCCGAGGTCGGTGCCGCACTGCGGCTCGGTCAGGCACATGGTTCCGGTCCAGCGCCCGGACACCAGCGGCTTCAGGAATACTTCGCGCTGCCAGTCCTCGCCATGGAACTCGAGCGCGGACGACGCGCCGTGCGAGAGCATCGGATAGTTGCCCCACGACAGGTTGGCCGCGTCGATCATTTCCTTGCATGCTGCGCCGAGCGTTTCGGGCAGTCCCTGTCCGCCGAATTCCTCGCGCGCGGTGAGTCCGATCCAGCCGCCTTCGACGTACTGCGCGAATGCCTGCTTGAAGCCGTCGGGCGTGCGCACGCTGTGCGTCGACTTTTCATAGGTGCAGCCCTGCGCGTCGCCGGTGCGATTGAGCGGCGCAAGCACCTGGCCGCAGAACTTCGCCGCTTCCTCGAGCACGGCGTCGATGACGTCGCGGCTGGCACCGGAGCAACGCGGAAGGCGCGCGAACAGTGCTTCGACGCCGAGTACGTCGTGCAGTGCGAAGCGCAGGTCGGCCAGCGGGGCGGCGTAACGGCTCATCGAATCCTCCGGGAAGCACGACGCGCGCCGGATATTCCGTTGCGTGCGCCGTCTGGGTGAAGACACGAAACACGAAGCACGGGAGCCGGGCGCAGCGGAACGCGGAGGGCACTTCGTGCTTCAGCTTGATGACGCGATTGCGTGCGACGCGCGACGGACCGGCAGGGCCGTCAGCGCCAGGTGTTCGGGATGCCGGGCACCGGCGACAGCCGACTCGCGCGTTCGAACTTGAACGTTTCGTCGGGGTCGCTGGTACGGATCGTGCCTTCGAGTCGGTAGGCGAAATCGTGATCGGGTGCGAGCACCGGACCGCGCGGCAGGCGCGCCTCCACCACGTCGCCGCTGTTGGCGAGGATCTCGATGTCGGTGGTCGCGTCGAGCATGCCGACTTCCTGCGCCGCGACCGTGAGCCTGGCCTGGACGCCGGCGTAGCGCATCGGGAACGTGCTGAAATTCTGCAGCCGCAGCTCGAGGCGCCAGCTGCCGTCGGGTTGGATCGAGAGTTGCTGGATGCTCGCGGTCGACGGATGCATGCGTCTGGGCGGGCCCGAACTGCAGGCGCCGAGCGCGATGCCGAACATCAGCGCGGCGAGCGGAATAAGCGGGTTCATCACCACCTCAAACGATCGTTCGAACGAGGCTAGCCTATCCAATCGCGCGGTCCGCCGCAAAGCCCGCGGGGATTGAAACACCGAGCACGCGACAACACCCGGGAACACCGACCGCGGGCCTTCGCGGGCCTCGCGTGGCGAAGCTCCGATTTCGATGCGCCGTCACGAGGCGCCCGGCAGGGAAGCGGCGAAGCGCGCGATCGGGGTTTGCGCGACGACGCGCCCGGCGTCGAGGTGGACGACCTCGTCGGCGAGCGCGGCGACTTCGTCGGCGTGGTGGGTGACGAGCACGGTGAACACGCGAAGTTCGCGCTTGAGGCGGCCGAGGTGGCCGAGGACCTGGCGTCGCGCCTGCGCGTGCAGGCCGGTCAAGGGTTCGTCCAGCAGCAGCGCGCGTGGCTGCGACAGCAGCGCGCGCCCGATCGCGACGCGCTGGCGCTCGCCGCCGGACAGGCTGGCGGGGCGGCGCGAGAGCAGCGGTGAAAGCCCGAGCAGCTCCACGATCGCGTCGAACCGGATCGCAGCGCCGGTGTCGCCCGCGCTCATGCCGTAGGCGAGGTTGCGGCGCACGTCGAAGTGCGGGAACAGCCGTCCGTCCTGGAACACGTAGCCGATTCGCCGCGCGGCCACCGCCACGTCGATGCGCTCGCGGCGGTCGAGCAGCGTGTCGCCATCGATCGCGATGCGGCCCTCGCGCGGCGAGAGCAGCCCCGCGATCGCATCGAGCACGCTGGTCTTGCCGGCGCCCGAATCGCCGAACAACGCGAGCGTTCGCGCGTCCGAGTGGAACGCGACGTCGAGCTCGAACTCGCGAAACGAGTGCCTCAGCGCGAGCTCAATCATCGTCGCGCCTGCGCCAGGGTGAACCACTGGCCGCGAAGGCGGCGAGTGCGCTCGCCGCGAACGCGACCACCAGCGCGACCAGCGCGAGCCGTTGCACGCCGGGCAGGCCGCCCGGCGTGTTGAGTTGCTCGTAGATCGCGATCGGCAGCGTGCGCGTTTCGCCCGGAATGTTCGAGACGAAGCTGATGGTCGCGCCGAACTCGCCGAACGCGCGCGCGAACGCGAGCACGCATCCGGCCGCTATCCCGCGCAGCGAGAGCGGCAGCGTGATCGTCGCGAAGCGGCGCCAGGCGCCGGCGCCGAGCGTTTCCGCAGCCGACTCGAGCCGGCGGTCGACGTTGTCGAACGCGACGCGGATCGACAGCACGAGCAGCGGAAATCCCATGACCGCAGCCGCGACCACCGCGCCGGTCCAGCGGAACGCGACGACGATGCCGAATGCGGCGAGCCATTCGCCGATCGGGCCATGGCGTCCGAACAGCGCGAGCAGCGCATAGCCGGTCACCACCGGCGGCAGGATCAGCGGGAGGAACAGCAGTGCATCGATCAGCTGCCGCCCGGGGAAGCGCTTGCGCGAAAGCAGCCACGCGAGCGAGAGCGCGAACGGCAGCGCGCAGGCGACGCTGAGCAGGCCCACGCGCAGGCTCAGCGCGAGCGCCTGCCATTCGTCGGGCGCGAGTACGTTCAAGCCGGGCGTCCCGGCCTATCGGGGCGGTGCGTCGAAACCATGCGCGCGGAAGATCGCCTGTTGCGCGGGTTCGCGCAATCGCGCCAGCAGGCGCCGCGCCGCGGGCGAGTCATGGCCTGCGACGATCGCGGCCGGGTACACGATCGGCGGATGGCTCGCTGCCGGAAACGTGTCGAGCACGCGCACGGTCGGCTCGGACATCGCATCCGAGCGGTACACGATCGCGAGCGGCACCTCGCCACGCGCGACGAAATTGAGCGCCGCGCGCACGTTGTCGGCCGCGACGATGCGCGACTGCACCGGCGCCCATGCGTCGAGAGCCTGCAGCGCGGCACGCGCGTACTTGCCGGCAGGGACGCTGCCGGGTTCGGCGATCGCCAGCCGGCCATCGGCACCGAGCGACGCAGCAAGGTCGATGGCGGGCGTGATCGCGAGCCGCAGCGTGCTTGCGCGCGGCGCGACCAGCACCAGCGCGTTGCCGAGCAGGTCGACGCGCGAGTCCGCGACGACGAGCCCTCGCGCCGCGAGATGGTCCATCCAGTCCTGATCGGCCGACAAGAACACCGCGGCGGGCGCACCTGCCTCGATCTGCCGTGCGAGCTGCGAGCTCGCCGCGTAGCTCGGCGCGATCGTGTCGGTGGCGCCGACCTCGCGCGTCGCGAGGATCTGGTCGAGCGCGGGCTTCAGGCTCGCGGCCGCGAACACGAGCAGCGACTCGGCGCGGCCCGTACACGGCAGTGCGGCGAGGCCGAGCAGGAGCAGGCAGGCGAGGCGCCTGCAACGGGCGGTCGGGGGCATCGGCTGGTCGCGCGCGGGAGTCGGACGGCACGGTATCGATCCCGCGCGAGCGCTGCAATGCGCGCGAGGCGGCTCCGGCCGGACCCGCAGCTCAGGCTCGAGGATGGCAGCCGCTTGCGGCTCGTGCGGTTGGACCACCGGTGCGCTC